>SVGF01000025.1 GCA_015056475.1 Clostridiales bacterium | reverse complement strand
TGATTTGTCCGCCTTAACCAACACTTGATTTATAACCGCAAGCAGTATGCCAACTGCCGCGATCTTAAAAATAATTTCTATCTGCATATATTCCTCCGTAGGTTAACATAGCAATATAAATATCGCTATTCCTGTAAGTATGCCCAACCTCTTATACAACATAGCCTCTTTTTTATACGTGCTGAGCGTATTCTGTACCCTGAGTGACACGGTTTTTATGCAATCATCAAATGCTGCAGAAATATCCTTTGTATCCGAATACCGTATACTCAACAGTAGATTATTAAGAGCATTCTTTGATGTAGCATCTATGTCCATTCTGTCTATTGCTTCATCGCAATTTGTATCGCTTGTAATTGCATTCAGAATATCGTTTAATGCTTCGCATTTTGTGATGCTGTAAGCCTTTTCAAGCGCAGAACTCAAGCCCTTGCCGTAGGTGATTATTTCTGAGCGCATTATTATCAGAGCGTCGTAAATGCTTTGGGCGGTGCTGTAATGTGATTTCATTCTTGCCGAATAAATGCATCCGCCAACGTATCCCAACACAATACATCCGCCGCCTATCATATATCGTATACTCATAACATTATTATACTCTTTACACTGCCAACGTGAGGAGTGTTGCAAAGCACCACGGCGAGCTTTATTACGTTCTTTTTTATCAATAATTCCGCACAGCTTCTCTTTGAGGCGTCCTCAAATGATTCAGAATGAATTGATGCCACAAAACCCACTCCGCAAAGTGATGCATCCAGAAGTGCCAGAGCATCTTCGTCTTTTCCTATTTCATCCGTGATGATCACAGCGGGTGAAAGGCTTCTTATAGCCATTTGAATGGCTTCAGGCTTGGGTATGGACGAAATTACGTCCGTGCGCTTGCCAACGTCAAACGAAGGCATTCCGTCAACGCACGAGGCGATCTCGTTTCTTTCGTCAATAATGCAAACGTCCGTTTTGTCACCCAACAATCGCGCAATATCCCTTAACAGGGTAGTCTTTCCCATTTTGGGAGGAGAGATGACAAGTGTGTTCAGTATTCTGTTGTTTATCGTCATATCAGGCACGATGACTTCTGCGGAGGATGTCACCCTTTGCGGAATTCGATAGCATAGCCCGTTGATACCGTTAACAAAAACCGTTTGTCCATCCTTAACAATGCCGTTTGAGCACACTCCTACTCTTATGCCGTGTGGGAGTGTGATATATCCATTGCAAAGACTCTCCATTACAGAGTTGAGTGAATAGTCGCTCAGCTTTCCTACGGCAATATCAATGTCATCTTTAGTTATGTTTTTTGTAAATATGGCTACCCCATTTACGTCAAGCATACAAGGTCTGCCAAGTCGCAGTCTGATCTCGTTTAGGCTTGCAAGCTTCTTTTCGTCAAGGGATAATAATGTGCTTTTTACGTGTGGCGGAATGTATTTGCATAAGGTCTGCAATATTTCGTTCATTTGTGTACCCTTTACTTGAGTGTTATGGTTAATAGTATGAGCAGATATTTATTTGAAGAACTTTTTTTATTTTTTTAAAAAATCTATTGAAAAATTGATAAAAAAGTATTACAATATATACAATGATATATTGTGCATAACTGTATGCATTTTTATATCTCGGTAACGAACAAACAGAGGAGGACTCTAAACATGAACAATATCTTATATGAAAAGAAGCCTGCGTCCAGATGGATAGAGGCATATCCGCTTGGCAACGGTCATATCGGTGCAATGGTATTCGGTGACACAAAGCACGATGTTGTCAAGCTTAACGATGACACTTTATACAGCGGTAAGAATGAATGCGCTGACGCAATGAGTGCAGACTACATTGACGAAATCAGAAAGCTTATATTTGAGGATAAAAACGTTGAAGCATATCAGGCTTGCCACGAGCATTTGCTTGGTGATCCGCTTTTTGTGCGCTCATATCAGGAGGTTGCAGACCTTGTAATTGACAGCGATATGTGCGGTGAAGTCAGTGACTACCGCCGTGAGCTTGATATGAGCAAGGGCATTTCAACCGTTACTTACGTTCAGAATGGTAACAAGATCACAAAGGAATACTTTATTTCTTTTGATAAGGACATAATGCTCGTTAAAATTAAGGCGGATGCTCCTGTGCTCAACTGCGCAGTATCACTTTCAAGAGATCGTGATTGCTCAATAAAGAGCGTTGACGACTGCGTTTTGCTCAACGGTCAGCTTGTTGATATTCCTACGGACAGAAGAGGCGCATTCAGCGCAAATATGCGCTTTGCCGCGGCTGTAAGAGTGCTTACCGACGGTAAGACCTCGGACGGTCAGACCAGAGGCGAAAATGAATCCGGCGACATGCCCTGCTTTGGTAAGCTTGCAACAGCTGTAACGGTAAAGAATGCTTCGTGGATAACTCTTGTTTATACGTCACAGACAGATTACGATTACGAGAATCTCAGCCTTGACAGAAGCATTGAGCCCATGAACGTTGTTTGGGATAAGGTTCATGAATTCAACGCAGACGATTATTGCGCCACAAAGTGTGCAGCGGCAAAGTTTGTAAACGATCTTTACAGCAGAGCTTCGCTTAAGCTTACCGACAAAGCGAGCGATAAGCCTGTTACTGAGCTTCTTGCACTTTCAAGAGAAAAGAACGAAAACACTTGTGACGTTGTTGAAAAGGTGTTCAATCTCGGCAGATATCTCCTCATTACGTCATCATCCAAGCCGGGCACGCTCCCCGCAAACCTTCAGGGTATCTGGGGCGAGGGTTATCAGATGCCTTGGGATGCGGATTTCCACACGAATATCAATTTGCAGATGAATTATTGGCCTGCACACGTTTGCAATCTTGCTGACACAGCTGAATCGTTGAATGATTTCCTTGAAAAGCTCACTATTCCGGGCACAGCAACTGCTATGAATATGTATAAGGCTCGCGGTTGGACACTCCACCACCTCGTTGACGCATTCGGTAAGACAAGCATGCACGACGGTGTTTGGGGCGCAACTCCCATGAGTGGTCCGTGGCTCGCAAGACATGTTTGGGACCATTACGAATTTACGGGCGACCTTGACTACCTTAAGGAGCATGCATATCCCATTATTGAGGGCGCGTGCAGATTCCTTCTCGATTACATGGTAGAGGATCCCAAGGGCAGATTGGTAACAAACCCCAGCGCATCTCCCGAAAATGAATTCATGCTCAACGGTCAGAGAACGTCGCTTACGTACTCATCCACAATGGACGTTGAGATAACCCTTGATATATTCGACAAGATGAAGGCTGCCGCAAAGATCCTTGGTAAGGACAACGATGACATCATTAAGGAAATAGATGCTGCAATTCCACGTCTTCCCAAGATAACCGTTTCCGACAGATTCGGCACTATCCTTGAATGGATAGAGGATTACGAGGAAGTGGAGATCGGTCACAGACATGTTTCCCACCTTTACGGCTTGTATCCCGCAGACGTCATTACAAAGAATGATGAGGTGCTTTTTGATGCGGCAAGAAAAACTATCGAAAGAAGACTCGCACACGGCGGTGCTGCAACGGGCTGGTCAAGAGCTTGGACTATTAACTTCTTTGCAAGATTGCTTGACGGTAATTCAGCATACCATCATATCCGTTCATTCATAAAGAAGAGCTGTGAGGATAATCTCTTTGATATGCATCCTCCGTTCCAGATAGACGGTAACTTCGGCTTTGCTTCAGGCGTTGCAGAAATGCTTCTCCAGAGCCACGACGGTAAAACAGGGGATAGAATAATCTCGATCCTCCCCGCATTGCCGGATGAGTGGAAGAACGGTTCGTTTGAAGGCTTCAAGGCTAGAAATAACGTAACGGTAAGTGCTGAATGGAAGAACAACAAGGCAACGAAGGTTACTTTCGTTCCTCAGATCGATTGCATTATCAAGATAGAAGCAAACAGTATTGCGGGTCTTAAGTGTGATAATAACGTTAATTGCGATGCAGGTATCGTTTGGTTCAATGCTGAGGCGGGCAAAGAATACGTGTTTTGCTGATAGCCTGATAAGCTGAAATTTTTTTAGGATAAGCAATTTTTGTAAAAATACATTATTTACGGAAATTTAGGTAAAAAAACAATATTTTTATTAAAAAAATAATTGTTGACAGTATTTCATTTTTGTAGTATAATTACGGCAACTTAAAATGACCCGGGTGTGCACTTTTGCCTGTTGGTTATGAAAGGAGAGAGTCTATGAAGGAAGGCGAACTTTTCTCACCGTATGTGGTTGACCTGTTGGTGAGACAAGGCGAAAGACCGGAGAGCGTGTTGCTCACAGCTTGCTGTGACAGAACTTTTGACGATACTTTTGAAGATACTTTTGTTTTCTTAAGTATTGATAAGTTAAGCTTTCTGACAGTGGAATATGACCGTCCCATACCTAAGATGTATAACGGTTTTATTACCAAAAAAGAGAAGCAGTCCGATAAGAGGGACAAAAGGGAAAACGTTCCTTGTAAGAAGAAGAGATACGTGAGCTACAAGATCAGCGAGATCAAAGAGCTGAAGCTTGTAAACCTCATCGCATCCGGTATAGCATACGTTGTGTTTGAGGATGGAAGACCTACAGAAGCCATTTCCGCTTACACAAATGCATGTGTAGGTGATCTTTCAAAGGTGGCAAAGGCTGTTGGAAAGATCAAGGAAGACGGTGTCCTTAACATTGCTGAGTTTAAGGACAAAGAGGACGAAACCCGCTGCCCCAAGTGCGGCAGACCTTATATTGATAAGGTAAGAAAGGTTTGTCCTAAGTGTGCAGACAGAAAATCAACGTTCCGTCGTATCCTCAAGATGATTCCGAAATATTGGAAGTACTTTGCTATCTCAATTATAATGACGTACGTTACTGCGGCATTCCAGCTTGCATCTCCGTATTTGTCAGGTGTATTGTTCTACGATAAGGTTCTTTCAGATCAGACTTCATGGTGGTTTGGCAAAGTTTGGTTGATGGTTATAATTTTGTTTGTGTTCAGTATTTTGAACTTGTATGCATTCTGTATTACAAGAGTAAACATGGTAAAGCTGTCAGAAAACCTACTTTACGACCTTAAATGTCAGATCTTTGAGACGTTCCAAAAAATGTCAATGAGCTTCTTTACAAAGAACCAGATCGGTACACTTATGCAGAGAGTAAATGCGGATGCATCTACTATCAATGCATGGTTCGTAAACTCAGTTCCGTGGGCTTTGAGAAGTGTTGTTCACTTTGTTGTAGGTGCGGTAATGGTAGCTACCTTGAATCCGGATATTTTGTGGCTTGCAATAATTCCGGTATTTACGGTTTACGTTGTATTGAAGAGTACAACAAAGTTCCTCAGAAGAATGTATATCAAGTCGTTCAGAGCCGGCGCATCACTCAGTAATATTGTTAGTGATAGCTTGAGAGGTGTTAAGGTAGTAAAGGCTTTCGGTAAGGAAGGCGACGAAATCACAAGATTTGACAAGGCTAACCAGAAGAATTTTAAGTTGTCACTTACTATGGCAAGATTGTCAAATATGCTTTCTCCTTTGAATACGTTCATAATGAACCTTGTAACTTACGGCTTGTGGCTTATCAGTGGTAGAGTAATTATCATAGGTGGTGTTCTTACTTACGGTACTTTCACGTCAACGTTGAGTTACTTCAATATGATGGTTTCTCCTATAACTTCAATTCAGGGTATCATTGAACAATGGCAGAACTGTATGACAGCTGGACAGCGTATGTTTGACCTTGCAGATGCTGAGCCCGACGTTAAGGAATCCAAGAATCCCATCGTTGTTGATAAGTTCAAGGGTGATATTGATATCAATAACGTTACATTCGGTTATGAACCCAACCAGGTAATCCTTGATAAGATCGACGTTCATATCAAGGCAGGTGAGATGATCGGTATTGTAGGTCACTCCGGTGCAGGTAAGTCAACACTCATTAACCTTATTACAAGAATGTATGACGTTAATGAAGGTGAGATCAAGATCGACGGTTACAACGTTAAGGATATTGCTATAAGATCTTTGAGAGATAATATCGCACTGGTTACACAGGATACTTACATATTCCAGGGTACAGTGCTTGATAATATCGCTTATGCTAATCCCGAGGTAAGCAGAGAAGAGGTTATTGCTGCTGCTAAGATAGCAAGATGTCATGACTTTATAGAAATGATGCCGGAAGGCTACGATACAATGGTAGGTCCGGGTTACAGAACAATGTCCGGTGGTGAAAGACAGAGAGTATCCATCGCAAGAGCTATTCTTATTAACCCCAGGATCCTCATTCTTGACGAGGCTACTGCGGCGCTTGATACAGAAACAGAAATGAGCATTCAAAATGCGCTTGACAGCTTGACAGCAGGCAGAACAACACTTGCTATTGCACACAGATTGTCAACGTTGCGTAACGCAGACAGACTCGTAGTTATTGACGGCGGTAAGATCACCGAAGTTGGTACTCATGCAGAGCTTGTTAAGAATAAGGGTGTATATTACAGACTTATGATGAAGCAGGCAGAAGCGCTTAAAACAAAGGGTATCAGTTGATTTTTGAAAGGAGATTAAATCATGAGTAATACAATAGTAGATTCAATGGATATTGAGCTTATCGACGTTAAGGAGGCAAAGTTCAATATTACTCCTAACCATATGTTGACTTTGGATTACAAGGGTACGTTCTATCCCTGCGTAAGACTCAACAGATCGTTCCCGTTCACAAACCCCGACAAGTACATATCGGTAATGGATGACGACGATAGCGAAAAGGATAAGGTTAGAGAGATCGGTGACGAAAAGAAGCTTGAGATCGGCATCATCAAGGATCTTAACGAGTTTGATCCAGTTTCAAGACAGATTCTTGAGAGATATCTTGAGCTCAGATATTTCGCTCCTGAGATTAAAAAGGTTTTGTCCATCAAGGAAGAATTCGGTTACAGATATTGGACTGTTGATACAGACAAGGGTCCCTGCAAGTTTACAACAACTCTTGCAAGAAGCGCTATTGTTAACATTTCAACAAGTGACAGAGTAATGATCTACGACGTAGATGGTAACAGATTCCAGATTTTGGAGTTCTCAAAGTTTGAACCTAAGTCCAGAAAGATGATTGAGGCATACATGTAATTTGACTGCGTCTTTTGGCGTGACTTCAGAAAGGATTAATTATGAAGCTTGATTTTGAATTGCCGGAAAAAGTCAAAATGAAAGTCCTTCAGTCCCTTATGTCGGATATACAGTACTGTGTACCGATGGGCATGGACATTCTTGGCAACAAGCGCAGTGAAAGCTGGTTCGTTATTGGTGACGATAAGTGGCTTACTGTGCAGGACGGCGAAGTAGAAAGAGTTGAATATATAGGCGACTGTAAGGACTTTATATTAAAGAGTTACATCGGTAACGGTTACGTTAAGTGTACTGTAAACGGTCAGGTTTCCATGATCGCAAGATTCTCAATGTCAGAGCTTGTAAGATTCGGTTACATTGTTCAGATACTTAACCAGATGTCCGAAGATCTTCCTGTCAGCGTATATAACAACGACAAAGACAGAGTATGCCCCAAGTGCGGCAGAATTCTTATCAGAGGTACAAACCTCTGCCCTAAATGCAGTAAGAGGGGTGCAGCAGTTAAGCAGATATTCCAGATGGGTGCACCATTCTTGCCTTACCTTATCGGTACACTCTTGATATATCTTGTATGTGTATATATTTCATTGCGTGAAGTAACATACAATCAAGTTATCGTTGACAGCTGTTTCGGTACAATTGATTTGCCCGAGGAATTTGCTCATCTTGCTAACTTGTCAAAACTGGATGCATTCTTCAATTTGATGGGTACTATAATCATAATGGGTATATCGAGATTCTTCTTGGGTACTCTTGGTAGTATATTTGCATATAACTTCCATACTCGTTTTACAACAAAGGTTAGAAAAGTTGTATTCGACAAGGTACAGTCACTTTCCGTTAACTATATCACAACGGCAAGCCCCGGTGATATCATGAACAGAACGTTTAATGACGTTGGTCAGATAGGTGCCTTCCTTCAGCAGGTAACGGTAACTATTATCCAGGCAGTGCTTACTTTTATAATGGCGTTTATTATGATGCTGAATATGAACGTTACTGTTGCATTTGTCATTTTGATACCGGCACCGCTTTCTCTCTATTTACAGAGATATGGTTGGAATAGACTTTATGGTAAGATCTGGAAGAAATGGATTATAGCATCTGACAAAGCAACCTCATTCCTCCACGACATATTGTCAGGTATTAAGGTTGTTAAGGTTTTCGGTACAGAAGCAAGAGCTGTTAACACGTTTAAGCGTTATGCAAAGAAGATGGCAGAGCTTAATATCAAGGCGATTACGACGCAGTCATTGATTCAGCCTCCTATAAGTGTAATCATGAGCTTGGGTCAGTACTTTGTTTACGTTGTAGGCGGTATTGCAATTTGCACAGGTATCATTAATAACGATCCCAATGCTATGACAGTTGGTACACTTACTGCTATGTTGAGCATTATGTTCAGAGTTTATGATCCTTTGAATATTCTTCTTGATATGCCTCAAACGATCGCAAACTCCATGATCTCCATCCAGCGTGTATATGAGCTTCTTAACCAGGTTCCTGAAATCGTGGACAAGAACGAAAGTGTACAGCACAGAATCGACGGCAACATCGAGTTTAAGAACGTAAGCTTTGGTTACAACTCTTGGGACAGAGTACTTAAGGACGTAAGCTTTACTGTTAAGAAGGGCGAAATGATCGGTCTTGTAGGCAGATCCGGTTCCGGTAAGAGTACTTTGACAAACCTCGTATGTAGATTCTACGACGTAAACGAGGGTTCAATTTTGATCGACGGTGTTGATATCAGAGATATTCAGCGTGAATCATTCTCCAACCAGCTCGGTGTAGTTTTGCAGGAAAACTTCCTTTTCAGCGGTCCTTTGTTTGAAAACCTCAGATATTCAAAGCCGGATGCAACTTATGAAGAAGTTATCAGAGCTGCAAAGATTGCAAATGCTCATGATTTCATCATAAATCTCCCCGATGGCTACGATACTTGGGTTGCCGAAGGTGGTAGCAACTTCTCCGGTGGTGAAAAGCAGAGAATCGCTATTGCAAGAGCTATTTTGTGTGACCCTGCAATTCTTATTCTTGACGAAGCTACTTCAGCGCTTGACGTTGAAACTGAGGCTCAGATACAGGAAGCTCTCCAGAGACTTATCGAAGGCAGAACAACTTTTGCTATCGCTCACAGACTTTCTACACTTAAGAATGCAAACAGACTCTTTGTATTGGATAAGGGTAAGATCGTTGAAATGGGTACACACGATGAGCTTTTGAGAAAGAAGGGTATCTACTTCAGCCTTGTTATGGCTCAGAGAACAATGGCAAAGAGAAAGGGCAAGACGGATACAGTATCCGAATTGTTGGCAAATTAATATGGCAACGGAAAAGCAAAAGAAAGCTGAATTGCTTGCCCGTGATAAGGACGAAGCCCTGCTTGGCAGAAGGCTTATTGACCTTGACACGATCTGCTCCAAAAAGAGAGATGTGGTTTTTACCGGTTTTCTAAGCGAGGCAGAGCAAGCTTATTGCGAAATGCTTTTTCATACGCTTGATTCCAATGTTAAATTTATGGGCGGCTACGACAATGCACAGCGTTGCGTAGCTGTTCTTTTTTGGGAAGATGTGTATGAATTAGATGAGAACGAACTGCCGTATAAGGCACTTAAAATAGAATATTCACAAAAGGTGTCGCATAGGGACGTGCTTGGAAGTATATTGGGGCTTGGCATCGAAAGGTCAGCCGTAGGTGATATACTTGTATGGGACGACAGATGCTACGTGTTTGTTACAAATCAGATGTGTCAGTATATCTCACAAAACCTATTCAAAATAGGCAGACAAACTGTAAACGTGAGTGAGATCCCAGTCAGCGAGGTTGAGATTCCCGAGCTTCAAACAAAGCTCATATCTGCTACTGTTGCATCCCTGCGTCTTGACAGTGTAGTGGGGGAGGGCTTCAGACTTTCCCGTGAGGATGCAAAAAATGCAGTACAAAGAGGCTTAGTAAGCCTCAATCATAGAATAATTGAAACGGCTTCGCACAGTGTTGCTCAAAATGATGTAATATCATTGCGAGGAAAGGGAAAAATAGTTATAAGTGCTATTGGCAATGAAAGCAAAAAGGGCAGAATACATATAGAAATTTTGTGCTATTTGTAAATTTTTAATTGTGAATGATTATTTTCTTGACATGCAGGCGTAATCGTGATATACTATTATATGAGATATCATAGGGTATCTGTATATTTGTGTAATATCGTTCAATAAAGGAGGATAATTTAATGTCCGACAATAAAAATAAACACGTAAAGGATTCCAAGGTAACGCAATTCTTTACCGATATTGTGGGTAAGGCAAAGCACACTTTTACTAAGGCAAACGCAAAAAAGCTTTGGGGAAAGGTGTGCGGCTTTGGCGTATCCATTTGGGGTAAGGTAAAGAATACTGCAAACGCTGCGTTTAATTGGGTAAAAAAGTATTCGCTCATTGCATGGCAGGGAATAAAAAATTTTGGCGTAAGTGTCAGAGATTTTGCAGTGCGCACGTTTTCTTCAGTCAGATCGTGGGCAGTTGGTATCTATGCCAAGCTTTTCAATTCAAACAAAGAAAAGCCTGCAAACGCTCATGATAAGCCGTCCGCTCACAGTAAGCATTCAAATGAAAAGCAGCAGAATGCTTTTGTAACTGCTTTAATAGGCATATTTGGCGCAGTTGCATTGTTTTTTGCAAGAAATTATAGGCGATTTGTTACATTTATTAAAAATAAAAAAGCACAAAATGCTGCAGCTAAGGAGCAAAGAGCCAAGAATCTTAATTCGGTGGAAGCTGCATCCAAGCCCAAGCCTGCTCCAAAGACTGTAGTTGTAAAGCCTGCGGATGAATCGGTGCATACTCAGGATGCTGAAAAAACACGCATGTCAGTGCGCTCTGCTGCACCTGCAAAAGTCAATACAAAGACTAATGCTGATGGCTTGATCAACGATTTTGGCATGCCTGTGCCGGATATGGACAGACTTACAAAGCGTGAAAAACAGGTAGTTAATACTAAAATTGACGAAGATGATGATGAAGATACGAGTATCTGGGTTACTGACAAAAAGCCATTCTTCCTTACTACTATCGCTGTAACTGTCTGCAAGATATCCATAGTTCTTGTTCTTCTTGTTGGATTTGCATGCCTTGGCGTCGGCTTGGGTATTGTTCGTGCATATATTGCATCAGCTCCTGAGCTTAAGGTAGAAAAAATTGAAAATAACGATCGTACGTCGTACATCTATGATGCAAACGGCGACCTTGTAACTGAGTATTATAATCTCGAAAACAGAGCGTGGGTAAGCTATGATGAGATCCCCACAATGCTCAAGTATGCGGTAGTAGCCAGCGAAGACGAAACGTTTTTTGAGCATGATGGTTTTAATTTCAAGCGTATTGTTGCCGCGGCACTTTCGCAGGTTGGTGGTGGCTCAACGTCCGGTGGTAGTACTATCACTCAGCAGGTGCTGAAGCTCACACTCTTGACGTCTCAGCAGACCTATAAGCGAAAAATACAGGAAATATATCTTGCTTATCAGCTGGAGAAAGAGTACGATAAAGAAGAGATCCTTGAATGGTACATGAATATAATGCCTATGGGAGGTTTGCTCTACGGCGTTAAAACCGCGGCAGAGGATTATTTTGGTAAAGAACTGAACGAACTGAACTTAAGAGAGTGTGCAGTGCTGGCAGGTATGACTAACGCTCCAACAATGTACAATCCTCGCCTTTGTATGCTTGCCACAGATGACGGTGGCTTTGGTGAAAAAGGTAGAGAAAGACTATACAAAAGAGCAAACTACGTGCTTACTCAGATGTATGCCGTAGGATTTATAAACGAGCAGGAATATAACGAGTCACTTTTTGATATTACCGATCTTACAAGTGAGCAGCTTGTAGTAGAAAAGACGTCAAAGGATTATACCTACGAGCATAAGTACTACGTTGAGTACGTGCTTGATGAGTTAGTAGATCGATTGATGACGGTATTCGGCTGGGAAGGCGAGCTCGGCAGAGAACAGGCTCATTCATACATTCGTACAGGTGGATTGCATATTTATACTGCCCTGGACGATAAAAAGCAGACCATGGTAGAAAATGCCGTATACAGCTTTAAAAAATGGCCGGCTTTGGCAGATCCTAAATACTCTGTAAGTGCGGGCGGCGTTGAGCAGCCTCAGTGCGCAGCTGTTGTAATAGACAACAAAACGGGATTCCTTGCAGCAATCGTTGGTGGCAGAACAGAGCCTACAATACGATTGGGTCTTAACAGAGCTTATCAGTCCTTGTTGCCGTTGGGTTCATGTATCAAGCCTTTGTCGGTATATGCGCCTGCGCTTGACCAGGGCAAGCTTTCCAACATGGTAGAAGTCAACACACCTGTTCCGATCAATGGATGGATATCTCCTACGGGATTCCCAAAGAATTTTGATGGTGTTGTTACTTGCTACGGTCCTACGTCAATTTCATATTCTCTTGCGAGATCTTTTAATATACCTACTGCCAGAATCCTTTTAGGCAGAGTTGGTTTGGCAACGTCTGCAAGTTACTTGAGAGCTATGAATTTCTCCGAGACTGCAATCTCTGATAGCCCTTCGGATATGTCCTTAGGTTCAAAAGGCGCACAGTTGATAAATTCTGTTGCCGCGTTTGCTACTTTTGCAAATGGTGGTATGTACAGAAATCCTATCAGTATTACAAGAATTACCGATAAGGATGGCGAGGATATATTCACTGAGGATAAGCAGGAAGCCAGACGTGTGTTTAAGACTGCTACTGCATATATAATCACAAATTGGTTACACAGGGCAACTCAAAAACCCGATGCTCCGATTAACATAGAGTTGAAAAATACCGGTATAGAAATTAGCGGAAAGACTGGTACAAACGAAGGTGGTAGAGGTATCGGCTACATGGGTTACAGCAAGTATTATACCTGCGGTATCTGGATGGGTCACGATGACTTTACTCCCGGATTTGCTTCAAATGTTACTGCAATGTACTTTGCAACTCCTCTTTGGCTTGATATAATGAATTCGTTGCATGATGATCTTGCAGATTCAAAGATATATCCCACAACAGATCCCAACGTTATTGAGGTTACTGTGTGCGGCGTTACGGGCTTGTTACCTAACGGTGACGTATGTAATCATGATCAGGGCGGATATGGTACAAAAAAGGAACTGTTTATACGAGGTACAGAGCCAACTCAGATATGTGATAAGCACATCGAGGTAACTTACTGCACAGAATCAGGATTGCTTGCAAATGCGTACTGCACAGAGGACTGCAAGGAAGTAAGAACAGCGCTTATACTTGATCAAAAGTCAGAATATTTTAAGCTGCTTGATACTGAAGAATACGATTATTTACTCTATAAGTATTTCCCGATCTATTACATTAATAACACGCCTTATATTGGTGTTCTTGAAACCGACGAACAGGGTAACATCAAAGTAAAGGAAGTTCTTAAGGGAAATAAGTGTTATTGTAAAGTTCATAATGAAAACACGAGTGTTATTGATGGCATAAAAGCACGAATGAAGAAAGATGCTGAATCTTATATCAAGCAATTGGAGAGAAATCTCGCATTGTCTAAATATAAGAACAATCTCAGCTTTATTGAAAAGGAACAGATAACTCTTGCAATAGAGTTGCTTGAAGAAAAGGTAAATGCACCCCTTTACAGCACCGATCCCAATGTTGAGGTGTTCTCGGAAGAAATTGCGACACTTGCTTTCGACGCATTGAAGTCACTTTCCGATGAATTACTCGGTGCGGTTGATGAAAAGCTCAAGATCAAATCCGATTATTCGATCATTGCTTCGGGTATAGTTCCCAAGATTTCCGAGAAGCTCAACAGCATAAAGTATTCAGCTGTTATTCTTGAAGAAGAAAAGCTCCTTATCAACCAGATGATCGATGAATTCAACGCTGCGCTTAATGCGCCCATCACTTCAGAGGATCCTGATGTAATGGTATTTGATGCTGAAGTGCTCCAGCCCATGCTTGATGAGCTTCAGTTGAGGTCGGATGAGCTCTTTGCTACACTTGATGAGAGAATAGCTGAGCTTGGTCAGGACGATGATGATAAACTCTTGAACCTTAAAACTGACCCGAGTTCAAAGGAGATAATTGATGCTTTGAATTCGTTAAGAGGAATAGTTGTTAATTCCGCTAACGGGCACGTTAAGGCATACAAGGCTTTGAATGCGAAGATCGCACCTGCAGAGCTTACAAATCTTATGGTTGCAATCGTTGCATACGAATACGTTATTGACAACGGTATCAATATGGATACAACGTTCATTACTTGCACGCAGGATATAGTTGACGCAGTTGCAGGTATGTATAACGTTGGTTACGTTGACGGTGAAAACGTTTCACTTACAGACGTATTCCACGGTGTACTTTTCTCATCTGCTGCTGATGCAACTCTCTTGCTTGCAAACTACTGCGGTGGATCCGAGAATGCGTTTGTTGCGATGATGAATAACCGTGCTTATGCAATGAAGCTAAACTCAACTCAGTTTGCAAATTGTACGGGCAAGATCAATTCAGAGCACTATACTTCCGTTGCCGATGTTGCTGTAATGCTCGATTACGCGTATAAGTATGATTTCTTGAAATCCATTATGGAAAAACAGACTTATACTTACGCTGCAACAAATATGAGTGCTTCAAAATCTGCAACAAGCATGCTTACAAACTTCAGAGCTACGTACGACTTTGACATTTCAAAATCCGCAGTACCCGGTGCAGTTGGGTTTGGCGGTGTAACAGGTCAGTCTGGTTCTGCAGGATATTGCATTGCAACCGTTGCATACGGCTCCGATGGAGTCCGTTACATAGTAGTGCTTGCGGGTTCAGACACAAGGGATAAGGCAATTGCGGATATGCTTTATGCATACTCCGAGTATGCGGGTTTTGTTGGTACCGGTAACACCGAGCCGGATAATACCGAGCCCGACAACACCGAGCCCGACAATACCGAGCCGGATAATACCGAGCCCGACAATACAGACCCCGACGTAAATACGGAGGATGAAGAAAATGAAGATAATCCAGATAACAACGTTTGAGAAGATATCAAAGGAAATGGAGCTTGATTTTAAAGAATTCAATTCGTTTTCAGCTCTTAAAAATGAAAGATTTGCATACAGAATTGCTATTAGCAATGATTCCGATGAAAAGAAGACCGTAAAGGTTCAATTAAAAACTGAGCTTGACTGTGTTGACGTAAGATACGAGGAGTATATTTACGTTAACAGAGCAGGCTGTTCAAAGGAAACTCAGAATGATGAGTATGCTTTTGCAACGGGTGAGGTTGGCTACGTTTCAGATGCATTGTTCCCGATAGAAAACGGTTGTGTTCAGATCAATGCACATGAAAATGCAGTTTTGTTCGTAACCGCTCACATGGATACAAAGCCCGCCGTAGCAGGTAAGTACGATATTACCGTTGCTCTTGATTGGGAAGATGGCTCTGCTGAAAAAACGTTTACGTTGGACGTGGTCGATGCTTGCTTGCCCGAAAAATTCTTTATGTATACAAACTGGTTCCATTGTGATTCCATTGCATATGCTCACAATGAGAAGGTGTTTACGGAAAGATTCTGGCGCTTGCTTGAAAGCTATATGCTTGCCGCGTCAAGAGTTGGTATGAACATGATACTCACTCCCATCATCACGCCTCCGCTTGATACAGCTGTGGGCGCGGAAAGACTCACCGTTCAGCTTGTTGACGTTGAAAAGGTTGGCGATAAGTATTACTTTGAATTCTCAAAGCTCCGCCGTTGGGTGGCGCTGGCTCAAAAATGCGGTATGAAGTATTTTGAAATGGCTCATCTTTTCACTCAATGGGGCGCAAAATGCACTCCCAAGGTTGTGGTAAAGATCGACGGCAAGGAAGAAAAGCTCTTTGGTTGGCACGTTGAAGCCACAGATCCTTCCTACGTTGATTTTATTGATCAATTCCTGCCCCAGCTTGTTGAGGTGATAAAGGATATGGGAATAGAGAAGAATACCTTCTTCCACGTTTCCGACGAGCCGCAGGATAAATCCCTTGAGCAGTATCTCAAATGCAAGGCTATCATCACAAAGCATCTCAAAGGCTTCAGAATAATGGATGCACTTTCTCATCCCGAATTTGTTGAGCAGGGAGTTTCGGATTATCCCATCCCAATAACCTGCGACACTCACAGATTCACCAAGTTCAACCTTGAGCACAGATGGACGTACTACTGCTGTGGTCCCGAAATGAACGCAGCAAACCGCTTTGTTGCACAGTATGGCTGGGTAACAAGGTCGCTCGGCTCACAGTTGTTCAAGTTTGACATCCAGGGCTTCTTGCATTGGGGCTTCAACTTCTATTTTACTTGCCTTTCAAAGCATTTTGTAAGTCCGTACGAAAAAAATGAGTACGACAATTTCCCGCAGGGCGACGGCTGCATAGTTTATCCTCACAAGGATGGCGCTGTGGATTCCCTCAGAGGACAGCTCATGTACGATGCTTTGCAGGATCAGCGCGCGCTTGATCTTTTGGCTGAAAAACTCGGCAGGGATGCTGTTAAAAAGCTTCTTGACGATATCGCGGGCATGGAGGTTGACTTCAATCATTATCCCCACAACGGCGAGTTCATCCTTAATTGGAGAAGCACGGTCAATGAAAAGATCAGAGAGCTTTATGCTTAAATCTTTCCGTCGGGTTTTGCCCGACGGTTTTTATATAATTCGAGATTGACAAAGGTAAGTTAAAATGTTACAATAAACAAAACAACGGAGGATGAATTATGAGCAATATCAATCGTTGCGAATGGTCCGACCACAGCGACATCATGCGCCAATATCACGACAACGAGTGGGGAATACCCGTCCATGACGACAAAAAGCTTTTTGAATACCTCATGCTTGAGGTGCTTCAGTGCGGATTGAATTGGAAAATGATGCTCGTAAAAAGGGATATTTTCAATCGATGCTTTGATAATTTTGATTACGAAAAGGTATCTCAATATACAGAGGAAGACATAACAAGGATAATGGAAACTCCCGGAATGATACGCTCAAGGCGCAAAATTGAGGCTATAATCCACAATGCAAAGCGCTTTATCGAGGTTCAAAAGGAGTTCGGCTCGTTTGATAATTTCTTGTGGAGCTTTACAGACTATAAATCCGTTATGTATGCAGAGGGCAACCTAAACACAAATAGTAAGCATTCCGACGCCATTGCTCTTGCACTCAAAAAGCGTTGCTTTAAGTTTTTGGGTACGTTGACAGTTTATGCTTACATTCAGGCAGTTGGAATAGTAAACGATCACGACAAGTATTGTCACTTGTATCAGTCGCTTGCTGACGTATGCGTGGTTGATACGCTGTATTAAAGGAGGAAAAATGACAGTCGATTACGTTTGGGAGCATAACGGTAACGATACCTTGATATATGCAGTCGATTTTGTCGGTGCGTTTTCAAGAGGGGAGAGTCTGGACGTAGCACTCAAAAAGCTTCCCGCGGAAATAGAAGCTTATGCACGTTGGCGAGGCATCAAAACAGATGCTGTGACCGATTGCAGAATGGTTGGTCAGTGGCAAAATTCGCTCGACGTTTGCGATGCGGATAGCGACGTTATCCTTGATGCGGAAAGAAAACCGCTTTCTTATGAGGAATACTGTGAGTTAAAAGCACTTGCACTGAAATCTGCTGCGGACGTATTGAAGCTGTACGAGCTTGTTCCCGACAAAAACATCAGCAATTTGCCTTATAAGGATACCTTTTTAGGCCCAAGACCAAGAACCGCTTGGGAGATGTATAAGCATACCAAGGATGTAAACAGCTATTATTTTGGCGAGATCGGTGTGGATATTGATCATGATGATACAATTTATGATTGCAGACTTCGCGGATTTGAGAAAACAGAGCAGAAGACTGATTTTTTAGATAATAAGGTGCTTTGCGGAAGTTTTAATGAGGAGTGGTCACTCAGAAAAGTGATTCGCAGATTTGTATGGCACGACAGAATACATATGAAAGCGATGCATAGAATGTGCAAAGTAACTTTTGGTGAAAATGCTGTCGCGGATATATTTTGTTTTGATAAATATATAGAAATTTTATAAAATTTCATATTAAATTCATTGACTTTAGATTGCGTTTATGGTATAATAATCTTTAGTATCGTAATTATATCATTTTAGCAGTTGTATTATAATGTTGCGGTAAATAGTGTAATTAATGGAGCTGCTGTCTTTTTGATAGTGGTTCCTTTTTGCTTAAAAAGGAGCTTTTGATGCATAAAATTGATGCAGAGGTCATAAAAGCTACCAAATACATTGCGCTTTGGGTGCTGATATTCAGCGCGCTGATGCAGGCTGTGTTTTTGGTGCTTGGTAAATGGGACTACACCGTGTTGCTCGGCAATCTGCTTGGCTGTATTGCAACCGTAGGCAATTTCTTTTTGATGGGCTTGGGTATTCAAAAATCCCTTGCAAAAGAGCCAAAGGATGCCAAATCCTATATGAAAATGTCAAGCAGTATGCGATTACTTGCACTTCTTGTTGTTGCGGTGATAGGCTACGTTGTGAGCGTGTTTAACGTGATAGCTGTTGTTGTGCCATATTTGTTCCCACGCATTGCAATAGCAATACGTCCGTTGTTTGTTAAAGAAGAAGGAGGAGATGCCAATGAATAAGGCTAACCTTAAATTCAAAATAATTGATGCTTTGTATATCGCTATGATGACAGTGCCGATACTTTTTGGCATCGTCTTCAATACGTTAACAAAGCTTCCGTCCGAGGGCATTACCATCACGGGTGCGCAGATATATTTTGTGATCCCAATGCCTTTGCAGGACTTGCCCATTACGTCGGCGCAGATAAACTCGCTCCTCGTAATTATAACGGTGCTCGGGCTTTGCTTGTACCTCACGCACGGGCTCACCGAAAAAGCAGAAAGAAAAAGACAGCTTCTTGCCGAATGGATAGTTGAGAAGACCCAAGCCATGGTAAACGAATCCATGGGCGATTTCTTTAAGGGCTACGCTCCGTTTATTGCAGCAATTCTTGCAATATCAGCGTTGTCCAGCCTTTTGAGCTTGCTTGGCATGTTCCCGCCAACGTCAGATATAAACATCGTTGCGGGCTGGGCGATATTGGTGTTCATTCTAATCACTTATTATAAGCTCAAGGGTGGCTTCCTCAATTACCTCAAGAGCTTTACAGAGCCGATATTCGTAATGACTCCCTTAAACATTCTGGGTGAGATAGCAACTCCCGTTTCAATGGCATTCCGTCATTTTGGTAACGTTCTTTCGGGCTCGGTTATTGCAGTTTTGATAGCAACGGCGTTGCAGGGCTTGTCATCGATAGTGCTTGGCTGGTTGCCGGGTGTGCTTGGTGAAATACCGTTCTTGCAGATAGGTCTTCCGGGCGTGCTTTCGATATATTTTGACGTTTTCAGCGGATGTATGCAGGCGTATATCTTCGCAATGCTTACTATGCTGAACGTTTCGGGCGCATTCCCCGAGGATGAATACGAAAAAAGAAGACAAAAAAAGCTTTCGAAAAGGTCGAAGGCATAAAATATAAAAATTAATTTCATGGAGGAAATTTATATGGAACTTGCAATTGGTATTATTTTGGGATGCTGTGCACTTGGTGCAGGTCTTTGTATGGGTATTGGTGCTATCGGACCTGGTATTGGTGAAGGTAATGCAGTATCCAAGGCTTGTGAAGCTATCGGCCGTCAGCCCGAGAGCAAGAGTGCAGTAACTTCAACAATGATCATGGGTTGTGCTATTGCAGAAACAACAGGTATCTACTCCCTCGTTATAGCAATTCTTCTTATCTTCGTTGCTCCTAACTTGATGGTAAATATTTTGAAGAACGCCATCGAAGCACTCAGATAAGCGATTTTTCTACGGAGAGGTTGCAATGCAGACTTTAGATATAATTACAATAAATCTGTGGCAGACCTTGATATCACTCGCCAACCTTCTCATACTGTTTTTGATACTAAAGCGCTTTTTGTATAAGCCTGTAATCAATACTATGAATGCACGCAGAGCAAGCATTGATAAGGATTACAGCGATGCTGCCCAAGCTAAGCTTGCCGCTGAAAATGATAAGCGCGCGTATGAGGAGAAGCTTGCAGGTGCTGATGCTCAGGCAGACAGCATAATTGCAAGCGCTTCGCAGGTAGCAAAAAGCCGTGCGGATCAGATATTGGATGAAGCTAATGAAAGAGCAAGAAGCATAAAAGTAAGAGCCGAGGCAGATGCAGAGCTTACCAAGCAAAAGGCACAAGCACAGATCAAGCAGCAGATCGTTGAGGTTTCGTCCGCTATTGCCGAAAAGATGCTTGAACGTGAGCTCAATGTCAACGATCACGGCGATATGATAGACTCTTTCATAAACCAAATGGGTGAGAGCGATGGCACAGATAATTAACGAATACGCTGAGGCTATGTTTTCCCTCGCTTGTGAAAATTCAAGCGAGAAGGCTGTTATGGATGCCCTTGAGCACGTAAACAAAACGTTCAAGGATAATCCCGAATATATGACCTTTCTTACTTCCCCCGGAATCCCGCTTAAGGACAGAATAGATTCTTTGCAGGCGGTTTTTGGCGAGGATATGCCCGAGCATACTTTGTCCTTCATTCAGCTTTTGTGCGAAAAGGGCAGAATTGCGGCTTTTGCGGACTGCGTTACAGAGTACCGCCGCTTGCTCAAGGTAAGAGAGTCCATGATGACAGCAAAGGTAACAAGTGCTGTGGCACTTACCGAGGAACAAAAGTCAGCGCTCAAGCAAAAGCTTGAGAAGATGAGTGGCAATGCAGTTGAGCTTGAATGCAGTATCGATGCATCCGTTATGGGTGGATTGATAGTTGAATATAACGGCACTGTAATTGATGGCTCGTTACGCCATCGTCTTAAAGAGATCAAGGATGTGATAAATCAATGAGTGAAAGACCTGAAGAGATCAGTAATATAATAAAAGAACAAATAAAGAATTACAAGACGCGCCTTGAGATGAAAGAAACGGGTACGGTAATACTTGTCGGTGACGGAATTGCCAGAGTTTACGGCTTGCGCGAGTGCATGGCAAGTGAACTTTTGGAATTTGAAGACGGCAGTATGGGTCTTGCGCAGAATCTTGAGGATGAAACGGTATCGGTAGCTCTCCTTTCTAACGAAAATGATATCCGTGAAGGCTCCTCCGTAAAGAGAACGGGCAAGGTTCTTTCGGTACCTGTTGGTGAGGCATTTCTTGGCAGAGTAGTAAATGCTCTCGGTGAGCCTATTGACGGCAAGGGTCCCATAGCAGCAGCGGGAACACGTCCCGTTGAGCAGCAGGCACCGGGAATCATAGAAAGAAAGAGCGTTTCTGTTCCGCTTCAAACGGGTATCAAGGCTATCGACGCCATGATTCCTATCGGCAGAGGCCAAAGAGAGCTCCTTATCGGCGACAGACAGACGGGAAACAGAGATAGCAATTGATACTATCATCAACCAGAGAGGCAAAAACGTTATCTGTATTTACGTTGCCATCGGTCAGAAGAGCTCATCCGTAGTTAGCTTGGTAAATCAGCTTACGGATGCAGGCGCAATGGATTATTCAATAGTAGTATCAGCATCAGCATCTGAATCAGCTCCATTGCAGTACGTTGCACCGTATTCGGGCTGCGCAATGGCAGAGTATTTCCGTGAGCAGGGTAAGGATGTCCTCA
>SVGF01000024.1 GCA_015056475.1 Clostridiales bacterium | reverse complement strand
GCATTGACAGCAAGGACTTAAACTGCAAAATATCCTCAACTGTTGATGGCAACGTTACCACGACCGTATATGACTATGACGGTGGCCTGAGAATAACGAATATTTTCAAAAAGTACGATGACTTTGTTGCGTACGATTGGGTAAATTACTACGAGAATACGTCCAACGAGCCAACGGGCATTCTTTCCGACGTTTTTGACTGCGACGTTTTAGTTCCTCTTGAAAATGACGTTGATGATCTGGGTGCAGTGTGGTTGCCCGATAGAGATGATTGCACAAAAATATACGCTCCGTGCGGTAGCACATGTAGCCCTGAGGAATTCTATTCTGATGCAGATTCTCACGGCATGACGTACTTTAAGCAGGGTGATCAGCTCAATAGATATTCCTTGAGTGGCAGACCCTCCGAGGTGCATGCTCCATTCTATAATATCAATAAGAAGGACAAGGGCTATATATGTGCCATTGGCTGGTCTGGTCGATGGGATTCCCTTATAGATAGACTCGACGGCGCAGTAAGGCTTCGCTTCGGTGTTTTGGGTGCAAAGTTCAGAGTGCTTCCGTGCGAAAAGTTCAGAACAGCCTCCGTCGTGATTTTGCCGTATAACAGCGGCTACGACGAATCCCACGTTTCTTGGCGAAGATTGGTAAAAGCTCATTTTTCTAATATGGGTAAGGGTCAAAGACTTTCGTATATGCCAATGGGTGCATGGACTTGGGGCGGCTTGACTACCGAAAAAATAATCGAAAGACTTGAGCTGATCAAAAAATACAGCTTGCCCTTTGAGGTTTTCTGGTTGGACGTAGGTTGGTACGGCATAAATTCATTGCCGACAGCGGATGGTACATCTGATTGGTCAAGCGCAGTGGGCGATTGGAGAGTCAGCCCCAACGTTCACAAAAACGGCTTGCAGGATATCACAAAGCTTGTGCATGATATGGGCATGAAATTTCTTTTGTGGTTTGAACCCGAAAGAGCAAACGTCAATTCTCCCATAGTGCAAGAGCATCCCGAGTATTTCATGATAAATCCCAATTCCTCAAGCACGTTTATAAATCTCGGCAGAGATGACGCTTGGAATTATGCGTTAGAAACGTTTTCAAATAAGATCACGGAACTAAATATAGATATTTTCAGAATCGATTGTAACCTCGACATGGCACCTTTCTGGGAAATGTGTGACGAGCCCGACAGAAGATGTATCACACAGATAAAGTACGTCAACGGCTTGTATAAGCTTTGGGATGCATTGCTTGAGCGTTTCCCCGCGCTTATAATAGATAATTGCGCAGGCGGCGGCAGAAGGATCGATATCGAAACAATGCGCCGTAGCGTTCCTTTTTGGCGAAGTGACCTTCAGCTTTTGGCAAACGCGCGTTCAGAACATACACAGCTTCACACACAAACGTTTGCGCAATGGATGCCGTATAGTGGCACGGGCACAACGTACGATTTTGATGAATACAAGTTCAGAAGCACATATTGTGGAGGCTTGAACCCTATGTGGACAGTTCCCACGGGTGATATGTGTATCGATCTTGAATCTCAAGGTGTAGAAATTAAAAAGTATATGGAAGAATATCTTTCATTGAGGGATTATTTCTATTCCGATTACTATCCCTTGACAGAATTTAATGCAAATCGTGACACTTGGTGTGCATCGCAGTATAACCGCCCCGAGGATGGTGACGGCATAGTAATTATTTACCGCAGGGAAAATTCACCCTTTAAGACCTCGGAATTTATTTTGAAGGGCTTGGAGTTAGGCTCAAAATATCGTTTTGATGATATTGACGGTGGTGAGCCGATCGTCCTTGATGCAGATAAACTTTTGTCAGATGGATTTGAAGTAACCATTCCTCAAAAGAGAAAAGCAAAAATTTACGTTTACCATAAACTTTAATTTAATAGGAGAAGAATATGTATTTCTTTGACAATGAAAGTTTGTTTTCATTCAAGCTTGACGGCATTGACAGCAAGGACTTAAACTGCAAAATATCCTCAACTGTTGACAAGAACGTTACCACGACCGTATATGACTACGACGGCGGCTTGAGAATAACGAATATATTCAAAAAATACGACGATTTCGGCGCGTACGAATGGGTAAATTACTACGAGAATGCATCAAACGAGCCAACGGGCATTCTCTCCGATATTTTTGATTGTGACGTTTTTGTTCCTCTTGAAAATGACGATAAGGTACTGAATTCATTCTGGCTTCAGTCAAGAGAAACCTGCACAAAGGTCTATGCACCCTACGGCAGTATATGCTCACCCACCGAATTTTCCTATGACCCGGATGCTCAGGGTTTGGGTCACTTAAAGCTTGGAATGCAGTTTAATTACTATTCCGAGGGTGGAAGATCCTCAGACAATCGCGCGCCGTTCTTCAACATAAATAAAGAGAACAACGGGTATATTTTTGCTATAGGCTGGTCCGGTCAATGGGATTCCATTATAGACAGAGTTGACGGTGCCGTAAGGTTCAGATCGGGTGTGTTGGGCGCAAGTTTTAAGGTTTTACCCGGAGAAAAATTCAGAACGGCGTCGATCGTAATACTTCCTTACCAAAACGGCTTGGACGAATCTCAAAGCTCATGGCGTAGGCTTGTAAAAACTCATTTTAGCAATATGGGTAAGGGTGAGCGTCCATCGCATATGCCAATGTTTGCAACCATGTGGGGCGGATTGCCGTCGGAAACGGTAATAGAAAGAATCAATATCATCAAAAAGCACGAGCTTCTGTTTGAGGGAGTATGGCTTGATGCAGGCTGGTACGGCATAGATACACCTCCCGCAGCGGAAAGTGATGGCGAATGGTCGAATCATACGGGTGATTGGCGTCCCAGCCGAATCACACACAAAAACGGCTTAAAGGACGTTTCAAAGCTCATTCACGACAGCAATATGAAATTTTTGTTGTGGTTTGAGCCCGAAAGAGCTATCAAGGGCACTCCGATTACGTTAGAACACCCCGAATATTTCATGATGCTCGGTAATTCAGCAAATGCCGTGATAGACCTCGGCAGGGAAGATGCCTTGAATTATACTATTGATACTTTCTCAAATATAATTGATGAGCTTGGTATTGACGTTTTCAGAATCGATTGCAATTGCGACCCTGCGCCGTATTGGAACGTGTACGATGAGCCCGAAAGAAAGGGCATCAAGCAGATAAAGTACGTAAACGGCTTATACAGATTCTGGGACGCATTGCTTGAGAAATTCCCCCACCTCATAATTGATAATTGCGCGGGTGGCGGCAGAAGAATAGATATCGAAACCCTGCGCAGAAGCGTTACGTTCTGGAGAAGTGACATTACCTGCACGTCAAATCCCTGCCCCGAGCATATGCAGCTCCACACTCAGTCGTATTCCACCTGGATGCCGTATTCGGGCACGGGCACACCCGTTCAGTTTGACGAATACGAATTCCGAAGCTCCTATTGCGGCGCTACGGACGTAAGATGGTTTGGAAGTTTTGATACCTTCGTGGATTTTGACAAAATGGGTCCAACTCTTAAAAAATACATGGAGGAATACCTCTCCATCAGGGACTATTTCTACGCCGATTACTACCCGTTGACAAAAAATACCGCCAATCGTGACACTTGGTGTGCATCGCAGTTCAACCGTCCCGAGCAGTGCGACGGCATCCTGCAGATATTCAGACGTGAATTCTCCCCGTACAAGACTTGCCAGTTCATACTCAAAGGTCTTGAATCCGGCGCAAAATACGTGTTTGAGGATATCGACGGCGGTAAGCCCGTAATCTGGGACGCGGACGTTATAATGAGTACCGGCTACGAAATAACCGTCCCATACCAAAGATCCGCAAAAATAATCAAATATCATAAGCTTTAACGCAAAAAAGAGTCGATATGAAACCATACCGACTCTTTTGTTATTCTAGCGAGATTCTTAATTAAATACTCCTCACCCCTGCCTCTCACTCCGGGAGCACAATGTCGCAAGCGACCACCGAGTTTTGCGAGCAAAACATCGAGGTGGCGCAGTGTGACGGATGAGGTGTAAATAATTCAATTCACGAATTCCTCTGCGAATTCTGCACATTTATCCGACAAAACGTCATTGACCTCGTAGGGACAGGCGTCCCCGACTGTCCCGCTGGCGGCTACATGTTTCACCACAAATATCCATAAAAACGCACTGCACCATAGCCTCCCTTGTGTAAGGGGAGGTGGATTCGCCTATGGCGAAGACGGAGGGGTTGTAAATCATATAATACGATCTTATTAACTTATACTTCAATCCGAATTTTACCGCCCGCCCCCTGCCTCTCACTCCGGGAGTACAAGGTCGCAAGCGACCACCGAGTTTTGCAAGCAAAACATCGAGGTGTCGTGCGCAGCGTGATGGATGAGGTGTAAATAATTCAATTCACGAATCCCTCTGCGAATTCTGCACATTCATCCGACAAAACGTCATTGACCTCGTAGGGACAGGCGTCCCCGACTGTCCGTTTTACTCTATAACGAGGTATTAATAAAAGCACTTATGGTAACGAAAAAATCGTTTGTCATAAGTGCTTTCGCTTTACGTTTTACAATCTTTCTTCCGATAACAATGAATTGACGCATAGCGTCATGAATAGAAGCCTATCGTCTTCATGATTTGAAAACGCATCCGACAACTTTATGAAAAGCTTCGTTTTCATGCGTGCCCATTATCTCAATTAAACCAACTCGCTAACGTAAACCGTCTTCTTTTCCTTTGTTGCAATACCAACGTATCTGTCGCAATCGCCCAAAACGATGTACTCACCGTCATCACCGTTCATGATCGGGTAGAGAGAATAGCTCAAAACTCCCGCAACGTCAAGGCTTGCATCAATTACAGTATCCTTATTTACTCTTGTGAATTTCTTTGTAAAGTATTCGTAAGCAATATATTCCTTGTCAGCATCAATTATCGGTACAACGTCAAGTGTAATGCTTTCGCTTATCGCTTCCTTGCTGATGTTGAATACTGCAAGTGCAATATTGTCCGCGCTGTTATTATACGCCTTAAGCAATTTGCCGTTTTTTCTGCTGTCAGAATAAATGCAGTCAACCGTGGGCAAAGCCGCATTGTCAAGCCTGCAGATATCACCATCCTTGCCAACAACGGGGATGATGTTTGCAGCACTCGTTTGACCAATTCCGTCACTTACGTAAACCGGACCACCGGAGATAGCTCTCAGCACACCGCTCTGCTTGGGGTTGGACAAGCCTGCCTCGGACCACCACATATCAAAGTCACAATGCATAATGTGTGAATGCCACAGCGTGTTAAAGAGATTCTGCAAAACGTGTGATGGGAAATTATCCTCCCTGGGCATGAAGTCGTTACTGTTTCTGTTTACCGCGGATGTGGGTCTTGCAAGCACGTTTTCTGCGCTCATACCCATACAGTTGATTATCTTTCCGCCAAAATGCTTGTTAACTGATCTCTCCAAAGCCTCGTGTATTCCTCTTACGGCGTCTGCAACGGTCATGTTACAGCTTACGTAATCGTGAGTTGAGCTCTGGTTGTCAACCTTAACAAAATCTACACCGCAATCAGCCAAGTATCCGTGGAATGCGTCCCAGAACTTAAATCCTTTTTCGGGATCGGGATCAGGAGAAAGGTGTCCTTGACCAAAACTGAAAAGAGCATCCTCGTAATCCTTAGCGAGATCGCTGTCTACCTTTACACCGCCCCAGTAACCTGAAATAGTATGCCATACGCCAACGTAACCAACGCCGTATTCGTTTTTGATCTTATCTATACAAGCCTTAAGACCATCGGGAAACTTTTCTTTGTTGGCGGAGAATGCAACCATCTTTCCGTCGATCACACCATTCCAACCGTCGTCGATTATCATCCACTTTATCTTTATTCCCTTGCTCTTGAATTCGTCAAGCTTTGCAAAAATCTTTTCTGCTGTAACGTCGTGGTAGAATGCATCCCAAGTGCACCAACCAAAATGCTCAAACATTTCAGGATAGGGTCTATCTTCCTTAAGGGGAACGTTGATCGCGCCTATCTCCTTGGCATATCTCCATGCATTTGCCATTGCATCCATCGGAGTTGAAGCCGCAGCAACCGTGATAAACGGTCCGTGCAATTCCTTAGCGCCTGCAAAGCCCGTCCAAAGGTAGATCTTGTCACCCTCCAGTTCACAGCCGAATATGTCACCCATAAGTCCGCTAAAAGCGATATCATCCTCGCCAACCCTCAAGAGTCCATGCTCTGTACTTTCCTTAAAAGCTCCGCCTGCTTCAAGCCAACTGCACTGTATCCACCACGGATTGTCGTGTGCAAGACCAACAACGCTTGTTGCGCTTGCAGTTGAAACGCTCCATTCAATAGGTGTTGCCGAAAGCGGCTTGTCACTCACAAGATCTGCATACAAAACTACGTTGTTGTCCTTTGCAACAGCCTTTATCTTCAAGCTGACGCCGTCAGCCTTGGCATTCCACGTGCCCTTGCATCTGCAGTTTGCTCTCGCTGCAGAAAGTGCAACGTTACTTCCGTCTTCAAAATTAACTGTTGCCTTAATGCCGCAGAATAAGTCTTTAACAATATAATTTGTAATATTTTCCATAAATAACCTCCAAGGTCAATATTACGTTAATTTTAACATATCGGTTATTGTTTGTCAAGAAAATATTTAATAAAGAATCATTTTATTTGGTCTTATAAACTCTCACAATATTTTTAGTATCTCTATTGCAAAAATCCAAGATTCGTGTTATAATTAACTTATTATGGTATAGTGTATCACTATGCCCAATTACAGATAAAAGGAGATGAGCGTATGGATAATATTCCCGGGCGAAGTAGTTTGATTATTACTACAACATCAAAATGCACCAAAGATTACGCTTATTTTCCTGTGGGGTGTATGCGTTTTCTTTGGAATTGATATAATTTAAAGGAGGAACGCATTATGCCGGAATTGATAAAGACAGATATTTTGGACCTGCTTGAAAATAAAAAGTATTCAAGCGTAAAAACAGAGCTTGAAAAGCTCAACGAGGTCGATATTGCGGAGCTTTTTGACGAGGTTTCGCGAGAGGATATTCTCAAGCTTTTCAGATTATTAAACAAGGACGTTGCTGCAGACGTATTTTCATATATGGACGTGCCTACACAGCAGCGTATAATTGAGCTTATATCGGATAAAGAGCTCCAGCAGGTGCTCAACGATATGTATCTCGACGACACCGTGGACCTTTTGGGTGAAATGCCTGCAAACCTCGTAAGCAGATTGCTCAAAAACGCCCCAAAGGATATGCGCGTGCATATCAATCAGTATCTCAACTACCCCGACAACAGCGCGGGCAGCATCATGACTATTGAGTTTGTTGACCTCAAAGCTGAAATGACAGTTGCCGAGGCGTTTGAAAAAATAAGAGCAACCGCGCTTGACAAAGAAACGATATACACCTGTTACGTTACTGACCGCTTCAGAGTGCTTGAGGGCGTTGTTACGGTGCATCAGCTTTTGCTCGCAGACAGAGATGAAAAAATATGCAATCTTATGGATACTCATGCCATAATTGCTCATACTCACGACAACAGAGAAGACGTTGCTATGAACTTCTCCAAATACGGCTTGCTTGCAATGCCCGTAGTCGATCTTGAAAACAGACTTGTCGGCATCGTTACAGTCGATGACGCCATGGACGTACTTGAAGAAGCTGTTACAGCCGATATCGAAACAATGGCAGCCGTAAGCCATACCGAAAAGCCCTACCTCAAGCAGAGCGTATGGCAGATATGGAAAAACAGAATCCCGTGGCTTTTGTTGCTCATGGTCTCAGCAACTTTTACAGGCAAGATCATATCGTCGTTTGAGTCTGCGCTTGCGGTTTTCCCCGCATTGACTGCATTCATCCCCATGCTTATGGATACGGGCGGCAATGCAGGCGGACAGGCTTCCGCTACTATCGTTAGAGGTCTTGCGCTTGACGATATCAAAATGAGCGATATCCTGCGCGTTTTGTGGAAGGAGTTCAGAGTTTCCCTCCTTATGGGTGTGGTTCTCGCGGCAGTAAATTTCATAAAGATAATTCTTGTGGATAATCTTCTGCTCGGCTCAAACGTAAGTACAGAAATATCAATAGTAATATGTATCACGCTTTTCTCTGCGGTGGTAATTGCAAAGCTCGTTGGATGTACTTTGCCCATACTTGCAAAAAAGATAGGCTTTGACCCTGCGGTAATGGCAAGTCCTTTCATCACAACCATTGTTGACGCATTGGCGCTGCTCGTATATTTTGGCGTGGCATCTGCAATTTTGAATATTTAAGCATAAAATCGAAAGGTATTTAATATGGATAACAAAAATTCAAACAATAACAGGGACGAAAGCTCAATCGTTGAAGGCAGAAACGCTGTGTTTGAGCTTCTTCGCTCAGGCAGAAATATAGAAAAGCTCTACATTGCAAAGGATATGAACAGGGATATCGTCGAAAAGGCTCGCGCAATGCACGTTCAGGTAAGTGAGATCGACAAGCGCAAGCTTGAAGCAATGTCCGAGGGCGGCAATGCTCAGGGCGTTATTGCGCTTTGCTCACCTATTGAGTACAGCACGGTTGACGATATGATAGCTCTCGCAGAAGAGAGAGGCGAAAAGCCCTTCATCATCATCTGCGACGGGCTCAATTCCCCCCACAATCTCGGCGCGATAATAAGAACGGCTGAGTGCGCGGGCGCTCACGGTGTGGTTATTCCCGTGCACAGATCAATAGGTATCACACCCACAGTTACAAGAGTATCCGAGGGCGCAGTAAATCATATGCTTATTTGTAAGGCTGTAAATATCCGTAACGTGCTTGAGGACCTCAAGCAAAAGGGCGTTTGGACAGCTTGTGCAGATATGGACGGCGATCCTTACACAAAGACCGATCTCAACATTCCTCTTGCGCTCGTTGTAGGCGGAGAGGACAAGGGCATCACTCCTCTTATCAAAAAAACGTGCGATATGGTGCTTGCCATACCGCAGAAGGGAAGACTTAACTCATTAAACGCCTCGGTTGCCGCGGCAGTAATGATGTATGAAGTAGTGCGTCAGCGTGGTTGAGTATCTGATAATTGACGGATACAATATCATAAACACGTGGGGGATGCTGGAGTCAAACGATAAGCATTCGTTTGAAAGTGCAAGGGATGCATTGATAGATATAATGCACAATTACAAGGGTTATACAGGCTACAGAATAACAATCGTGTTTGATGCATACCAGACCGAAAGTAAAAAGCGCACTATCGAAACAAACCGTAACATAACCGTAGTTTACACCAAAAAGAACGAAAGTGCCGACGTTTATATCGAGCGTTTCGTAAACGACGTCATGGAAAAGTCCCCCAAAAATACAAGAGTGTGGGTAGCAACGTCGGATCATCTTCAGCAGACCATAACCTCGTCAAAGGGTGCACTTATCGTGTCTGCAATGGAATTAAAAGCGGACGTTGAGCGTGCGACCAATGACCGCACAAAGCGCTTTCAACCCAATGATGATACACCAAATCATGTTTTTGAAAGGTTGAGCGGTGACGCAATAGATAAACTTAAGCAACTTGCAAAGGAAATAGAAAAATAACGGAGCTGTGCATGGAAAGGTACGATTTTGACAAAATGGAATTGAACGACGTAGCAGCACTTGCCGCAGGCGGTAATGTCAGTGCTATAGAGTTCATTGTCAATAGTTTAAGAGGGACTATAAAACAAAAAGCAAGATCGTTCTATGTTTCAGGTGCGGATAGTGACGACCTTGTTCAGGAGGGTATGATAGGGCTGATCAAAGCAATAAGGGATTATTCTCCCGACAAAAACGCCAGCTTCAGAACCTTTGCCGATATCTGCATCACAAGGCAGATATTCACAGCGATAAAGGCTTCCCGCTGTAAAAAGCATATTCCGCTGAATTATTACGTTTCGTTATATAATACCGTTGGTGATAACGATGGCTCCGAGCATTACCTCGTTGACGAGCTTGATGCCGACGAAGCCACCGACCCAATAGAGAATATGGCTCTCAAGGAGGAATTCGATAGCTTTTCTGCGGCATTGAGCCAAAGGCTGAGTCCGCTTGAGAATCAGGTTCTGGAAAAATATTTATTGGGTATGAATTACAAAGAGATTGCAAAAGAATTGCAACGCTCCGAAAAATCCATAGATAATGCATTACAGAGAATAAAGCAGAAAGCATCCGTCGTGCTTGAAGAGGGAGGCAAAGTATGACAAAGCAAGAAGCAATGCTTGCCCTCAATAACACAATTATGCAATGCAAGGCTTGTCCATTATGCCAAAAACGCACGAGTGCCGTGCCGGGCGAGGGTAATATAAACAGCAGAATAATGTTTATAGGCGAAGGTCCGGGGCAAGAGGAGGATAAGCAGGGAAGACCGTTTGTAGGTCCGGCGGGTCAGCTGTTGGATAAAATGATGGCGGCAATAGGGCTTGACCGCACAAATGCATTTATTGCCAATATAGTAAAATGTCGTCCGCCGTCAAACCGTGTGCCGGAGGATGACGAAGCTCAGGCGTGCCTCGTGTATTTAAGAAAGCAGTTTGCGCTCATAAAGCCCGATATAGTCGTGTGCCTCGGTTCAACCGCAGCCCGACACGTTATCGACCGCAATATAAGAATAACCCGCGACAGAGGTAATTGGTACGAAAAGAAAGGCTGTAACTTCATAGCCACTTTTCATCCGTCAGCATTGCTCCGTGATCCCGAAAAGAAAAAGGACGCATGGGAGGATATGAAGTCAATCCGCGAAAAAATGGATGAATTAGGTATAGAACATAAATAATAAGTCGCACTTTTTTGAAGTGCGACTTATTATTTATTATAATTTATTCGTTATCAATAAAATTTTCTCTCATCTTAATGAGGATCTCTCTCAAAGTTTGTTCTTCTTCATCACTCAATCCGCTGAGCACCATTTCTTCGGTCATAACGAGATTCGCATGGAATTTATGCATCGTTTCTCTGCCCTTTTCAGTAATGAAAATTCGGCTCTGCCTCAGATCATCCTCGTCCGAAACTCTTGTTATAAGCCCGTCAGCTTCCATCTTCTGCAGAGCAACGCTTATTGTGGGCGCTTTAAGATGTGTTATCTGTGATATCTCGCACTGTGTCTTCCCGTCGCCATACTTAAGCGAAAAGAGAATATGCCTGTATCCGTCGGGAATGCCCATCTGATCGCTCAATGCACGCAATCTGTCATGAAAAAGCTTTGATACCTCCGAAACCAAAAACATCGTTGGTTTATCTTCGATAGGTCTGTGTTTTTCGTGCGCATTATGATTACACTTGCTCATAATAACACCTCCTGAATAATACGGCGATCCTGCCGTTTTTCAATAGTTTTACGGACGGTACATATTCAATCCGCCGGGAACGATGCTTACGTCAAGCTCAACGTTGGAATATATTTCACCGTCAATATTAATATCGCAGGGCTCGTCAAATACCGCGCGAACTGTGCTTGCGTGCATGAATTCAGTCTGCTTGACGTCTAATATTTTTCCCGTAGCCAACTTCAAAAGTGCGGCAGGCTTGTGGTACCACTTCATGCCGTTGACAAGTACAAAATCAATGCTTCCGTTGTCAATAACAGCCTCGGGTGCTATCACTATTCCGCCGCCAAACCTTCTTCCGTTTGCACAGCTTATTATAAAGCAATCATGTACGGTATCCTTACCGTCAACCGTAACGGTTGCATGTGGATATTTATACAAAAAAACGCTTATCAACGTAGATATCATATATTTGAACTTGCCCTTGAGTATCTTGCTTTTGTAACAACGCTTCAGAATGTCAACGTCAACGCCCGTTCCAAGCACGTTAATGCCCCTTATGCCTGAGCACATAAGATAATCGGTGGGCTTGGGTGTACCGTTCAATATTATATCCAATGCCGCTATCGGATCTTTGGGAATACCTACAAAGCTTCCAAGGTCATTGCCGCTTCCGCTTGCAATAAGCCCAAGATTTACCTGCTTGGGGTCACAAAGTCCGTTCAGAACCTCGTGAAGTGTGCCGTCACCGCCAACAACGATAATATCCTTATAACCTTTCTCAGTCAATTCTCTTGCAATTTGGGTCGCGTTACCCTTTTCGTCGGAAAAATGAAACTCATAAGGGATGTCGCTATCGTTGAGCTTTGTCATTATTGTGTCTGCTGCTTTTGATGCTTTTCCGTTGCCGGAGATTGGATTACATATAAAATGAAGCATATTTCCTCTTTATATCAGATCATGATGCGTTTTTTCTATTATATAGCAAAATTCCCGATTTGTCAACATAATTTCATCCTTTTTATATTGAGTGACGTAAATTTTCGATAATATTTATTTTTGCTTGACATTAATTATCGGTTGTAATATAATAATACCACAAAGAATTTTTGGAGGCTTATTATGAACAAAACAGACGTTCTGGATCACTTGAATTATATAAACTCACACAACGGTATGCCAAAAGATGCTATCGTTGAGATAAACTCGCTTGTTGAGCGTATCTATTCCGATAATGACTTTACCGTTGCTTGCGAGGCAATAGTTGCAAGAATATTTGAAAATGATAACTGTGAGGACAGGATCAATGAATTGTCCAAGCAGTATGACGTTTATCCCAATATGCTCAAGCTTGTTATTTGTCAGCTCTGCTCTATCGAAAAAAAGAGAATATGTGAGCAGGCAGGCCTCAGCGAGGAGCATTTCCTTGAGCAGATGCTTGATATGGCTGTCTGGACAAAGACAAATTATGAGCTCAACGGCAAGTGGGGTCTTGCTGAATATGGTTGGAATCTTTCAACAATTCGTGGCGGCATCACTCGTTTGGGCAGACTTCAGTGCGAAAATCCTCACGTTATAAAGGCGGATATGGGTATTACGCTTGGAGGAATCGAGATCAAAGCAGGCATGACTGCCGTTGGTATCCACATTCCCGAGGGTGACTCTCTTACAAGAGAAAAGCGTCTTGATTCCTACAAGAGAATATATGAATATCACAAGCTTCAGGGGCCGTGCATATTTGAGTGCGAATCGTGGCTCTTCCATCCTTTGAATGAGCAAATGCTTCCTGCAACCTCAAACATACTTGACTTTATGAGAGATTTTTATATAGTAGAGTTTGCAGAAACGGGTACGGGCGATATGTGGAGAGTATTTGGCAGACATTGGCAGACTGCAAAAAACAATTACGATCTTTTGCCTCGTGACACAGGTCTTCGCAGAGCGTATGCAGATCTATTGAAGTCTGGCAAAAAGCCTGCCGCAGGTCATGGTGTTTTCATTTACGACGGAGAAAATTTTTATAATAAATAACTGAATAAACCCAGTCCGACTTGTCAACAATATTATTACACAAAACGAAAGGAGAACACAATGTATATCGTTACACCCAAAGAGATGAATCTTTTGGACAAAGCTATGTCAACCGAATTGGGCGTACCAACACTTTTGCTTATGGAAAACGCCGCAAATGCTGTTGCTACATATATTACGGACAATTTTAACGATGCAAAGCGCATAGTGTTCGTCACAGGCTCAGGTAATAACGGCGGTGACGGTTGGGCGGCGGCAAGGATTCTGTTCGCACGCGGAGTGGATGTATTGATAATATCCACCTGCAATGAGCAAAAGATGAGTGAGCTTACTCACTCAAATTATATTATGGCAAAGAGCCTCGGAATACCTTATATTCTTGATGCTCACGAAAATGATCTTATTACGGCTCTTTACAAGAGTGACGTTGCTGTGGATGCTATCCTCGGCACGGGCATTCACGGTGAGATTACAGGCAAAGCGGCTCAGTTCATTCAGATCCTGAATGAATGCCGTTTGCCCGTCATATCCGTTGACGTTCCATCGGGCATAAATGCGCTCAACGGCAGTGTGTGTGGAGTTGCTGTAAGGGCGCACGCAACTGTAGTGCTCGGTACCTACAAAATAGGTCAGCTTTTGCTCCCTGCAAGGGAATACTGCGGCAAAATGCACGTGGATACAATATCTGTACCGTGTAATGTGTTTGAACGCTTCTCAAATTCAAGGCAGGTACTCACTAATTCCGACGTTGCAAAGTTGCTAAGAAACAGGACTGAGTCATCCCACAAAGGAACCTTCGGAAAGCTTGGAATAATAGCGGGAAGCGTCGGTATGACGGGGGCTGCGTGCCTTTCTGCAATGTCAGCTCAAAGATCGGGCACAGGAATAGTTCAGCTTGCCGTGCCGGAGAGTACAAATCCAATATTTGAGGTAAAGCTTACTGAGCAAATGTCCCAACCAATGCCCGAAAATCAGCACGGTGCGCTCAGCTACAGTAACGAGCTTGTTGAATTTGCAAACGGTAAATCCGCGCTCGTAATAGGTCCGGGCTTAAGCCGTGCTTCTGCAGGGGCAGACTTCATCCCCGAAATATTAAGGCATTTTGATGGTATTTCTGTCATTGACGCCGACGGCTTGAATTGCATCTGTCGCACTCCCGAGGTGCTGTCTTTAGGTAATTGCATAATCACTCCGCATATTGGCGAAATGTCAAGGCTTACGGGGCTTTCGGTAGAAGAAATATCAAACAATATGGAATCTGTCGCGCTTGACTTTGCAAAAAAATATAACGTTTGCGTCGTGCTCAAAAATTACGTTACGGTAATTGCATCCCCAAACGGTCGCATTGTCTATAACGTCACGGGAAACAGCGGCATGGCAAAGGGCGGAAGCGGTGACGTCCTTTCGGGAATCATCGGCTCGCTTTGCGCTCAGGGCTACAACGCGTTTGATGCTGCTGCAATAGGTGCTTATATCAACGGCTTGGCTGCCGATATCGCCGCAACAAAAATGTCAAAGGTATCTTTAATGCCAACCGACACGGTAGATCATATTTCCGATGCATTTTTGCAGATTTACGGCAAATAATATAATCACAATACCTGCCTCCAATGCAATATACTGAATCGACGGCATTGCCGATCGTATGTACGGAGGTACTACAATGTCATTTGCAGCAAAAAAATACGGCACTTCCAATCAATGCATCAACACTCTTTCAAGGGTCGAGTGCTCAAGCAGGCGGGATTTCTTCCGCGCGCTTACCCACTATTGCTCTCAGAACAGAGCCCTTCTGGATGCTGTGATGCTTGATGTGGGAGATATTTGCCAAACCGAGTATTTCTATTCATTGGATGATCTTTCATCCCTTGATGAGTACGAGGATTACGTTTCATCCCTCAATGGAGATGATCTGGCGCAGTTTACCGCTGATTACATGAAAGAAAGGAGCTGACAGTATTATTGCACAGCTTTTCTGATACAAAAACCCCCTCAAACGTAAAGCGTGGGGAAATATATTACGCAGACCTAAGCCCCGTGGTGGGCTCGGAGCAGGGCGGATTAAGACCGGTGCTCGTGGTGCAAAACGACGTCGGAAATAAGCACAGCCCAACTGTGATCGTATCTGCCATAACCTCGCAGATCAACAAAGCCAAGCTTCCCACTCACATCGAGATCCCCGCATCGCGTGACGGCTTGAATAAGGATTCCGTGGTCTTGCTTGAACAGTTAAGAACTATCGACAAGCGCAGACTTCAGGACCTTGTGGGTCACGTTTCCGAGGAGAGCATGGCTAAGATAAACAATGCAATGTCCATAAGCCTTGGGCTTGGTAATTGAATAATAACAAAACGGACAGAAGTCCTGAAGTGTATTCCATTTCAGAAGATTTCTGTCCTTTGCTTTTGCATTGTGATAAATTTATAGTACAATTTCGATATGTTTATTAATAAATACCATTGTATTTTTTGTGGTAGTGTGGTATAATATACCTATCTGGACATTTAGTGTCCCAATTCAGGAGTATTTATGTACACAAAACAAATTTCAGAATATATTGATTCCCAAAAGGACAACATCCTTCGCGACATCGCAAGGCTTATTTCAATTCCAAGCGTGCGTGGTCAGGCTACGCCCGATTATCCCTTCGGCGAAATGCCCGCAAAGGCGCTTTTTGAAGCGCTCGACATCTGCCGCGAGCACGGCTTTGCCACCACAAACGTCCACAACGCCATCGGCTTTGCAGATATGAACGACGGCGAGCTTGAGCTCGGCATTCTTGCGCACGCAGACGTTGTCCCCGAGGGCGACGGTTGGGACTCAGACCCATATACAATGACAATAAACGGCGACAATATCATCGGCAGAGGCACGAGTGACGACAAGGGTCCCATGATCGCCGCGCTCTACGCAATGAAGGCGGTAAAGGATCTTGGTATCCCTCTCTCCAAAAACGTAAGACTCATAATAGGCTCGGACGAGGAATGCGGCTCGGGTGATCTTCCGTATTACTTCTCGGAGTACGAAACACCCAAGTATTCATTCTCTCCCGATGCTGAATTTCCCCTCATAAATATCGAAAAGGGAAGATTTGCCCCCGAATTTTCTGTCAACGTTTCAAACGATGCGCATATATTGAGTATTGAAAGCGGCATCGCAGTAAACGCTGTTCCCCATATCGCAAGGCTTGAGCTTAAAGACGTTTGCGAATGCAAGGTAAAAAAGGCTTGCGAGGCTGTTTCGGCGCGCACGGGCGTTACTTTTGACGTTATCAATGGCGAAAATATCACAGTTATCGCTAACGGTAAGGCTGCTCACGCATCGCTTCCTCACGGCGGCAACAATGCGCTCACCGCAATGCTCGAAATGCTCTCATCTCTTGAGCTTGACAGTTGCTTGTCAAAGCTTCTTTCAGCATTGAGTAAGCTCTATCCCCACGGCGACTACCACGGCAAAGCTATCGGCGTTGCAAGACGTGACGATATGTCCGGCGAGCTCACAATGTCATTGGACGTAATGAAGTACGACGGCAACACTCTCGTAGGCAATATCGACTGCAGAATGCCCGTAACCTCCACCGAGGAAAATACCGTTATCCCCACAGTTGAAGGTCTTAAACAGATAGGCTTTAACGTTGCAACTCCCAGACTCACCGAGCCCCATTACGTTGACCCCGAGCTTCCTTTTATTAAAACGTTGCTCTCTGTTTACGAAAAGCACACGGGCCTTAAGGGTGAGTGCTTGGCAATTGGCGGCGGTACGTACGTTCATGATATCAATAACGGCGTAGCATTCGGCTGTATTCTGCCCGATCTCGATACTCATATGCACGGTGCAAACGAGTTCATGCCCATCAAGGATATTCTTATGTCCGCAAAGATATTTGCTGACGCAATAATACAGATTTGTAAATAAAAACCAAAAGTCAATATATTTAATCAAATAAATGTATTGACTTTTATTGTTTAAGGTGTTATAATAATCGAAATGAGGTAGAAATGCGGATAACGCGTTTCATTATGTTATATTAACTTCACATACTGCGCACTTATACGCAAGGAAGGATCGGTACTTAATTTTGTCGATTTTCAAGTTAAACAGCATCAAGATTCCACACAAAAAGCACACGGCAGATTCCCACTCACAGCGAATGCCAATTCCAAAAAGTGTGACCATCCCAATGTCTATGCATATCGGTGCTCCCGCCGTGCCCGCGGTAAACGTAGGTGATGAGGTCAAGGTCGGCCAGCTCATAGCAAACGCAGGTGGTGCGGTTTCTTCTCCAATATATTCCGGTGTTTCGGGTAAGGTCAAAAAGATAGACGAAATGCTTCTCTCAAATGGCTCAAAATCGCCCGCTATCGTAATTGAGTGCGACATGAAGCAAGAAACTGTTGAATTTATCCCTCCCGTTGTAGAAACGTTTGAGGATTTTATAAAAGCCGCATCGCTCAGCGGCGTTGTAGGCTTGGGTGGCGCAGGCTTCCCGTTACATATAAAGCTCGGCATAAAGGATATGTCAAAGCTTGATTACGTAATAATCAATTGCGCAGAGTGTGAGGGCTACATCACGTCCGATACCCGCACTATGCTCGAAAAGACGGACGAATTCATGGACGGTATCGCGCTCATTCAGCGTTTCTACCCCAACAAAAAGGTCATTATCGGCATAGAGGACAACAAAAAGCAGTGTATTGACAAGCTCAAGCCCCTGTGCAAGGCTCAGAATGTTGAAATAAAGGTGCTTCCTTCCGTATATCCTACTGGCGGCGAAAAGGTGCTCGTTTATAATATCACGGGCAGAATGATCCCCGAGGGTAAGCTCCCTCTTGACGTTGGCGCTATCGTGATCAACTGCACAACTCTCACTTGCTTGCAGAATTACATCAGAAACGGTATCCCGCTTTACGAAAAGACTGTCACGGTTGACGGCTCTGCAGTCAACGAGCCCAAAAACGTCATCGTTCCCATCGGCACAATGGTTAGTGACGTAATTGAATTCTGCGGCGGCTACAAAGAGGAACCCAAAAAGATACTTTACGGCGGCACAATGATGGGCATTTCAGTACCAAATGACAGCGTACCGATACTCAAAAACACAAACGCCATTCTTGCATTCGGCAAAAAGGAGGCAACCCTCCCCAAAACCACCGAGTGCATAAATTGCGGCAGATGTGTGCAGCATTGCCCCATGAAGCTCATGCCAACCATGATCAATATTGCTTACGAGCATAAGGATACACAAAAGCTTGCAAAGCATAAGGTAAATATTTGTATGGAATGCGGATGCTGTAGCTTCGTATGTCCTGCAAACCGTCCCTTAGTTCAGACAAATAAGCTTGCAAAGGCGTTACTCAGACAGCAAGCAGTCAAAAAGTAAAGGAGTAATCAATGAGTCAGCTAATAACGCAAATATCTCCTCATATTCACGATAAGACCTCTACTCAAAAAATAATGCTTGACGTTATCATCGCACTTTTGCCTGCATCCATAGCGGGTGTGGCGTTGTTTGGCTTGAGAGCGCTTTTTGTTGAACTGCTCTGTGTCGTAGCATGCGTGTTCTTTGAATGGGCATTTGAAAAATTATGTAAAAGACCAAACACAATAGGCGATCTTTCCGCAGTCGTAACGGGTCTTTTGCTTGCGCTCAATCTCCCTGTTGATATTGAGGCATGGCAGGCTGTGTTTGGCTGTGCGGTTGCAATAATCGTTACAAAACAGCTTTTCGGCGGTATCGGCAAGAATTTTGCAAACCCTGCGCTTACTGCAAGAATAGTAATGCTCATGTCTTTTTCTGCAACAATGTCAAGGTGGACACTTCCCAACGGCGTTGACGCCACCACAACTGCAACTCCTCTTGCAATACTCATAAGCAATGCCGAGGGTGAATTGCCCAGCTTGTGGCACATGCTTATTGGTCTTCGCGGCGGCTGCATAGGTGAAACGTGCGCGCTTGCGCTGATGGCAGGCGGCGTTTATCTGCTCGTGCGCAAGGTCATCACTTGGCATACTCCCGTTTCCTGCATTTTGACGGTTGCGGTGCTTGCGCTCATTCTCAAGCAAAACGTTATATATCATTTGCTTTCGGGCGGACTTTTGATAGGTGCAATATTCATGGCTACGGACTATGCCACAACTCCCTGCACAAAGTGGGGCAAGGTAATTTTCGGTGTGGGCTGTGGATTCTTAACAGTCGTTATCAGAATGTGGAGCATCTATCCCGAGGGCGTTTCATTTGCAATACTTTTAATGAATATACTTACTCCCTTTATCGAAAGAGCTACTCTTTCCAGACCATTTGGAGGTGACAAGACGTGAAGAATGATAACGTAAAAAGCTTTACTGTGCTTGTCGCAATATGTGTAGTGGTAGCGGCTCTCATGGGTATAGTAAACGTAATTACAGCCCCCATCATTGAAAAGATAGAGGCTCAGAAGGTACAGGACGCAATGCTCGTGGTATTGCCTACGGGCCAAAACTTCACCAAACTTGACGTAGAAGTGGTTAACGATTCCGTTCAGGAAATATATACCGAAGCAAACGGCGGTTACGTTTTCAAGATAAGCGCAACGGGCTATGCAAGCGGTATGGTTATCATGTGCGGCATAAATGCAGATGGCGTTGTAACAGGTGCCACATGCATTGCAAGCAGCGAAACTCTCGAAAAAGAAAAAACCTACGGCCAAAGCTTCGTCGGTAAGGATTCAGATAGCGTTGGTTCGGTTGATACTGTCACGGGCGCAACTCTTACGACTTCAGCTTACAAGGAAGCAATAATTACAGCGTTGGATACTTATGAGTTATTAACGGAAAGCGAGGCTCAAAATGACTAAGCTTCAGAATTTCTTAAAGGGACTTATAAAAGAAAACCCCGTGCTCGTGCTCGTGCTCGGCACTTGTCCCACGTTAGCTGTATCAACAAAGCTTTCAAACGCCATCGGTATGGGCTTGGCGGCAACGGTCGTTCTGATATGCTCAAACATGGCAATTTCAGCAATGCGAAAGACCATCACCGAAAAGGTCAGAATTCCTTGCTACATAGTGCTCATTGCGGGCTTTGTAACTATAGTGTCAATGCTCCTTCAGGCATTTGCAAATTCACTCTACGAGTCGCTGGGCATATACCTTTCGCTCATAGTTGTTAACTGTATCATTCTCGGCAGAGCCGAAATGTACGCAAACAAAAACACAGTCATCGATTCGGCAATAGATGCGGCGGGCATGGGTCTTGGCTTTACTCTGGCATTGTCGCTCATGGCAATAATAAGAGAGGTTATAGGCTCAGGATCAATATTGGGCTATGAAATACCCTTCATGCAGGATTTCAAAATATCCATTCTCACGAGTGCTCCCGGCGGATTCTTTGTGTTCGGATGCCTTATCGCACTTGTAAATAAGATTTCAAAGGGCAAAGCTATCAAGAAAAAGGATTTCTCCTGCGCAAACTGTCCATCAGCGGCTGCTTGCGGCAAGGTTGGCGCGTGTGAAAGGGGGCAGAACTGATGTTAAAGAGTTTAATAATCATTCTCATGTCGTCCGTATTGGTCAACAATTACGTTTTATCAAAATTCTTGGGAATTTGTCCCTTCCTCGGCGTTTCCAAAAAGCTTGATCAGGCAACTGGTATGGGTGTAGCGGTTACGTTTGTAATGCTCCTTGCAACTGCGGTTACGTGGCCCATACAGATATACGTTCTTAACAGATTCGGTTTGGAATATCTCCAGACGATAGTATTCATACTCGTAATTGCAACGCTCGTTCAGTTTGTTGAGCTCGTGCTCAAAAAGTACATTCCTTCATTGCACAAGTCATTGGGTGTGTACCTCCCTCTCATTACAACAAACTGCGCAGTGCTCGGCGTTACGGTAAACAATATTCAGGACGGCTACGGCTTTCTCGAATCAATGGTAAGCTCCCTCGGATGCGGACTTGGCTTTTTGCTTGCAATGGTGCTTTTCTCAGGCGTTCGCGAGAGAATGGAAAAGAGCAATCCTCCCAAGGCTTTTGAAGGCCTTCCCATAACGCTCGTTGCGGCGGCAATAGTTTCGCTTGCATTCTACGGCTTTGCGGGAATCGTTGATAAGCTTTTTGCTTGACGTGAAAGGACGGTAATATGACAGAGGTTATTATAGCGGTTTCGGCTGTTGCAGTAATTGGAATTGTCTGTGCTGTGATTTTGATAGTAGCATCAAAATATATGCACGTCGAAGTGGATGAAAAGGAAGTAAAGATCAGAGAGGTCCTTCCCGGCGCAAACTGCGGTGCTTGCGGATATACGGGCTGTGACGGCTATGCCAAAGCGCTTGCAAGCGGCGAAACTGACAAAACAAATCTTTGTGTGCCGGGTGCAGACAAGGTCTCAATGGATATCGCCGCGATCACAGGTCTTGAGGCGGGCGACGTTATAGAGCAGGTTGCAATAGTGCGCTGTATGGGTGATTGCACAAAGGCTGCAAAAAAATCTCAGTACGAGGGCATTCAGTCCTGCGCTGCCGCAAAAATGCTCTACGGCGGTGAGGGTGCTTGTACTTACGGTTGCCTCGGCAAGGGTGATTGCTTGTCGGTCTGCCCGTCAAATGCCATCTGCATCGAAAACGGCATAGCTCACGTAAATACCCGACTTTGCGCAGGCTGCGGAATGTGCGTCAAAGCTTGTCCTCAGGGCATCATCTCGTTGATGGCTGATGTAGATAAGGTCCTCGTTACCTGCAGCAATAAGGATAAAGGTGCAACCGCACGCCAAAAGTGCACTAATGCTTGTATCGCTTGCAAAAAGTGCGAGAAAAATTGTCCCACAGGTGCCATCAAGGTAGAAAACAACGTGGCGGTAATCGACTATTCAAAATGTATCAAGTGCGATCTTTGCGCTAAAAATTGCCCCGTCGGCTGTATTTTGATATCCGACTTCTCGGGCATTCACAGATACACAGAACAAGAATGATAAAAAGGGACTGTCTGTGTAAGCTATATGACGAAGTATTAGAAAAAGCAGTTATGATAACGAAGAAATCGTTTGTCATAACTGCTTTTTCTTTGCTTTTGTACTCAATCTCGATGATTAGAGTGAAGTTTTTGCTGTCGCAAAAGTGAAGTTGCTAAACAAAATGAAATTTGTTTATGCAGTGAAGTTAAGTTTGCCAACTTTACCGTAGGTAAAACTTCACTATCCAAAGGATAACTTCACTTACGCAGTAAACTTCACTTGCCCATAAGGGCAAACTTAGTT
>SVGF01000023.1 GCA_015056475.1 Clostridiales bacterium | reverse complement strand
GTTTCCAGATAAGAGATAAAAGAGAATAGAGAAAAGATGATTGTAGTTTTGCTATGCAAAACACTTATTTTATAAAATACAAAGGCTAAAACCCGTGCTATTACTGTATTTTAATGTAAATCCTATATGAACACTCGCACCAAAATTCCAAATTTTGCAACTTGGAGCTTTTAAGTTTTACTGCGTCCTAAAATTAGTAACGGCAATTCATATTAATTGAATCGCCGTTTTTTTTGCTTTCTGACAATTATATTACTCCTGCACCCACACGGGCACTCCGCGCCGCTCAAGAATATCAAAAAACTCTTGTACCTGCTCTGCGGTTGGGATAAGCCTCTCATCGGAATTTGGTTCCTTGCCGATAAGCCTAGCCTTGCCGCCCGCATAGGCATGGTATTTCAAAAGATGCACCATTTTACAGTTTTTAAGTGAGAAATAAATATCCGCAATCGCATTTGCATGCTCGGACGTTATATTTTCAGTATTAACAAGAAGGCATCTGAGCACGGTTTTTGCGCCAAGCGAATCAGCAAGTCTTAAATTCTTTAATATTTGCTCGTTTGAAGCGCCCGTATTTAGCTTATGTCGCAATGGATCGGTATCCTTTATATCCCAATAAAAGGTATCAACCAGCTCCACAAGCTCTCCGAGAACCGCGCTGTCAAACATTCCGCACGTTTCTACAACGGTGTTCAACCCTCTTTCCTTTGCAGACTTAAGGAGGGCTACCGCTTTGTCTGCATTCATCAAAGGCTCACCGCCCGAAAGGGTCATACCGCCGTTGCTTCTGTAAAAAGCTTTGTCGCCCTCCACTTCATCCAGAATAGCATCAATGCTCATGGGGCTTGACGAAAGCTTCACCGCCGAAGTACAGCACGCCTTGCCGCACTCACCGCAAGCAGTACATCGCTCTCGATCTATCGTGTGCGTATCACCGTCAAATGAGTGGGCATTGTTTTTGCACACCTCAACGCACGCACGGCAACCGATACAGTATTTATCCTCATACATTGCGATGGGCGTAATGCTCTGCGACTCGGGATTATGGCACCACTTGCATCTTAAAGGGCATCCCTGAAGAAAGACGACGGTACGTATTCCGTCGCCATCCTTTGTTGAAAAATGCTCAATATCTATTACGTTAAGAAATATATCTTCACTCATAGGTTAAATATCCGCTCTTGTTCTCTCGATTATCATTTCCTGCCAGCGATCGTCCAGCGTTACAAATCTTGCATTCCAGCCCGACACACGCACAGAGAGAGTCTTGTATTTATCGGGATTCTCCTTAGCGTCAAGCAATGTTTCAAGGCTCTGTGTATCCATCTGCAAGAAATAACCGCCAAGCTCACAGAAGCCCTTTACAAGGCTTGCAATGGCATCTACCCCTGCCTGCCCACTCACCGACGCCTTGTTGAGAATGATATCAAGCGCCGCACCGCAGACCTGCTTTGAGTGATCAGCAGCACAGTATGACCTTATAATGCCCGTTGCGCCTGATATGTCCGTGCCGGGTGTGGGAGAAGCGTTACCCGCAAGGATATCGCCCTGCTTATAACCAAACGGAACAGCGTATCTGAAGGGGAGCCAATCTATTTGTCTGCCGAAAGTCGAAACTCCCGGTATGAACATAACGGGACTATCGATCTCCTTGTTGCACTCAAAAACGATATCTGCAAAATCGTTCAATACTTTGGCAAAAATTTCGTCAACCTCTTTATTTGCATTGCCGTAGTAAACGTACTTATTTCTTGCGTACTGCCTTAATACCTCGTTGCCTTCCCAGTTATTCCTCAGAATATCTACCAATTCTTCGTAGGTGATCTTCTTTTCCTCAAACACAAGCTTCTTGATAGCGTAAAGGCTGTTTGCAATGTCTGCAGCTCCGCCAAGATGAGGAGAAATAACAGTATAATTGGTGCCTGCATTATGATAACTTCTACCCTTAACCGCACAGCTGTTCTCAAAGAGAGATACTACCATATCATTTGCAGACGGTCCCGCCGCGTGCCAGATGCGCTTGCCGGTAGTCTGATCGACCTGGGTCATGTATCCGTTTGTTTCGTTTATATCTCTTACAATGTGATCTCGCAAACACTTTACGTACTCGGCATAAAGCTCCTCATAAGTGTCAAAATGAAGATCACAATAGTCACAGCTTACGTTTAATACAGCTCTCAGCAAAATTCTTAAGCCGTCAAACGGGTGGTACGCAAAATGTGTTTCACCGGGGATCTGAACCTCCCAGCAACCGTCGTTTGCAAATCTGCGCGCAACGTTCAAGGGATAGCCGTAATCAGTCAACGATCTTAAAATAAGATCCTCGTTGTAAAACGCAATTATGCCGCCGCCAAGACGAACGATTTCGGCAGCTCTTGCCAAAAGCTTTTCATCTGTATTTTTGTTTACTCTGATCGTTATTGGGAAATCACTTATGCCGAGCTCCTCAATGATGTCGAGAACGAGGTAAGTAACTCTATTTGTAACCTCGTTGCCATTTTCGTCAACACCTGCAAGCACCAGATTCTGATAATGCTGAGCATCGCCCGAACCTCTGCTCGTATCCTTTTGTATCCACTCGCAACCCTTAATAAAAAAATGCGCCAATATTTCTCTTGCTTCGTCAATAGTGATAATGCCCTTTTTGAGGTCGTTATCAAGATACTTGCCGAGCATTTCATCAATTCTGCCTATTCCGGGCCAGTTGCCGCACAGGCGGGTAAAAGCAAAGCTGAACCACAATGATTGCACAGCCTCATAAAAGGTTGTTGGGACTTCAAACGGCACTCGTTTTAAGTTTTCATGGACCTTGCCCGTTGTGGCATCAAGATAGCGTTTATGCCACACGCGCATAGCTTTGACAACGTTTTTTAAGCCTACCCTCAGCTCGTCGCTGCCTTCGCCGCCCATATTATCATCTATCTCTTTTTCGATTCCGTTTATGCCAACCTTGAGGACCTTATCAAAAGCAAGCGTTACGTGGCTGACAGAGTCGAAAATGAATTCTCCATTTCTTTTTGCGGGGAAAACATGGCCAATGGCCTCACCAAGATTTGCAGAGCCCGATATAAGCTCGCCGTCAACAATTCTTATCGGTGCTTGCTCCGCCACCCTGTTAATAACCAAACTGAACCTATCGTTCAGGCTCATTGATTCAAAGCCTTCAACGTCATCCATAGTAATATACGGCGAATTAACCATGGCATCCGTGCCATACTTGCCGTGCAGCGATTCATACGCGTATCGCCTTGTTTCCTCACAGAGACGGTTTGCTGTTCTTCCCATAAAATTATAATTACTCATATTTCCTCCAAATTAAACCGCTTTTTCCAATTCCCACAGGCCGTTATCCATTGCAGCTTGCCAGTTGACCTCAATAACCTTGATCTTGCTGGCTTTACCTAATTTTACTTCCTTTTTAATAAGGATGCCCTGCTCAAACATATCATTCATCGCTTTTGTAACGAGATTAGGATCCACTTTATTATATTGTGACACTATCTCAACAGTTTTCTTGAAAGTTGTATAATGCTTATCATCATATTTTGAAATACTGCGATAAATGCTCTGCAAAACTATTTGCTTATAATACTGCGTTTCTTGGTCTTGCGATGGCAAAATTACACATTCGTCCGCCACACTTCTTAATCTGTTGCTCGTGGAGTTTGCTATACCATACACAACAACCTTTTTCTTCTTTTTATTCTTGAGATATGCAACAACGGACGTAAAATGTCCATCACCTGAAAAAATTATATAAGTGCCGGCTTTGTCCTTCTCCTCAACGTCACGATAGATATAATCAAGCATTATAAAATCGGTATGGTCCTTTTTATTTCGGTTGGATGGATTTTGCGTATCAATAATATTATTTGTATATTCTCTTATTCTGTTAACTTCGTTTCGCAATATCGGTGAAGTAAAATCTCCAAAAAAGTACACACGTTTAATTTTATATTTCCGTGATATTGACTCAAAAAACGCCGTAACCTCGGGGTGCATGCCAAAAAGATTCTCCAACGAATAACACCAATGCTCAAAATCTACAAATATCGCAGCTGACTTTCTTCTGAATCGCTCAATGATTTTTGTAAATATACCCAATAGTCTTCTCCTTTCTTTCGTAGTCAGATACAAATATGCATCTATACAGTAATTATAGCACAAAATTATATAAATTTCAAATATTTTTATTGTGCGGATTTAAGTAATTTTGTTGAAATTTATATAAAAAACCGTATTGACTTATGATGAAATAACTGATATAATACTCATACAATGCTTTTATTTGAAAGGAATAATATTATGAGAACTATTGCAGTTATCGGATGCGGAAACATAGCTCAGGGCTCACATTTTCCCGCATTCGCAGAAATTGAAGGTGTAAGAGTAAAGTACGCTTGCGACCTTATAGAATCAAAAGCTCAAGCTATGAAGGATACTTACCCCTCATTTGTTGAAAACGTTATTACCGATTACAATATCGCTCTTGCCGATCCCGAGGTTGAAGCTGTTTACGTGCTCACACCCAACTACACACACTACGTTGTAACTATGGATGCACTCCGTGCAGGTAAGCACGTTTTCTGTGAAAAGCCCATTACCGTAAACTATGCACTTTCTTGTGAAATGGCTGAGGAAGCTAAAAAGCAGGGTAAATTGCTCAACATCGGCGTTGTTAACCGTTACAACAGAAGCGTTGAAATTCTTGAGCAGATGAACCGCGAAGGCAAATTCGGTAACATTTACCACGTATACGCTTCATTCAGAAGATTCAGAGGCATTCCCGGTCTTGGCGGTGCTTTCACAACTAAGGCTCAGTCCGGCGGCGGTGTTCTTATTGACCTTGGCGTACACATTTTTGACCTTATTCTCTACATTCTCGGCGGAGCTAAGATCAAGAACGTTACTTGCGACGCTTACAACGAAATGGCTAAGGATATGAAGTCTTATAAGTGCTTCAGCATGTGGGCTTTGGACAAGGCAGACATCGAAAACGGTACAAACGACGTTGATGACTTCATTACAGGTTACGTTCGTACAGACAAGGCAAGCATCTCCTTTAACGGCTCATGGGCTCAGAACATAGGCGAAGAAGAATTCTTTATCGATTTCCTCGGTGACAAGGGCGGTGCAAGACTTACTTATGGCGATCATTTCAGATTCTGGGATGGCCAAACGCTTGAAAAAACTAAGTCCGACCACGAAATACCCAATATGTTCCTTTGTGAGGACAAGGCATTCCTTGAGGCTATAGGTAACGAAGAAAAGACTAAGACACATATTGACAACATTCTTGAAACAATGAAGCTTCTCGACACACTTTATCAGTCTGCTGAGATCAAAAAGGAAATTGAATTCTGATATTAAGTTTGCAGTATAAGGAGAATATTATGAGAACTATAGCAGTAGTAGGTTGCGGAAGGATAGCCCAGGGCGCACACTTCCCCGCATTTGCAAAAATCGAAGGACTTAAGGTTAAGTATGCTTGTGACCTTATTGAATCAAAGGCACAGCACGTTAAGGACACATACCCCACACTCGTAGAAAACGTTATAACAGACTACAACATCGCTCTTGCTGACCCCGAAGTAGAGGCTGTATACGTACTCACACCCAACTACACTCATTACGTAGTTGCTATGGACGCACTCCGCGCAGGTAAGCACGTATTCTGCGAGAAGCCCATTACAGTTAACTACGAGCTTTCTTGCGAAATGGCTGAGGAAGCAAAGAAACAGGGCAAACTGCTCAATATCGGTGTTGTTAACCGTTACCAGAGAAGTGTAGAGATCCTTGAGCAGATGAATCGCGAGGGTAAATTCGGTAACATATATCACGTTTACATATCATTCAGAAGATACAGGGGTATTCCCGGTCTTGGCGGCGCGTTCACAACAAAGGCACAGTCCGGCGGCGGTGTTCTTATTGATTGCGGTATTCACTTTTTGGATCTTGTACTCTACATTCTTGGCGGTGCAAAGATCAAGAACGTTACGTGCGATGCATACAACGAAATGGCTAAGGATATGAAGGCTTACAAGTACACGGGTATGTGGGCATCGGACACAGCTGATATCGAAAACGGTACAAACGACGTTGATGACTACATCTCCGGTTATATCCGTACAGACAAGGCAAGCATCTCCTTTAACGGCTCATGGGCTCAGAATATCGGCAAGGAGGAGCACTTTATAGATATCCTTGGCGACAAGGGCGGTGCAAGACTTGATTATTGCGGACAGTTTACATTCTGGGACGGTGCAACACTTGAAGAAACAAGATCCGACCACGAGATCCCCGAAATGTTCCTTTGCGAGGACAAGGCATTCCTTGAGGCTATTGGCAACAACGAAAAGACAAAGACGCATATCGACAACATTCTTGAAACAATGAAGCTTCTCGATACACTTTATAAGTCTGCCGAGATTAAGAAGGAAATCGAATTCTGATAACATATAAACACTATGACAAAAGCCCTTTGCAAAAGGGTGTTTCTCATAAGGAAGTTTGCTTATGGTACGTAGGTTTGCTACGCTGTAAATAAATAATTATCGCCGACAGAAAATCTGCCGGCGATTGTTTTATTCTGTTCGATAAATTGGAATTTACTAATACAGTGTTATATTTTAGAGCCAGCTTGGTGATAAATTTTCACAATCTCACTAATAGTTTCTTCAGGCGTTTTACCTTCTGTATAAACAACATACTTGGCTGCTTTTTTGTTTGTTTCGGAGGTAATGAAAATATCATTCAAAATCTTCTCATCAATGTTCCTTGCTCGGTCTCCAAGTATTTTCGCGCTTCTGACAGAGTTCTCACAAGGCAACATTAGAATAACAAACGGCTCATCCTTAATGAGGCTCAAAAAAGTAGCTGCTTGGGTTTCGTCGGTATATACGCTTTGACCACCACCAAATTCAATAACAGCATTTGTATGTTGTTCAAGTAGAGTTTGTACCGCAAACAGTTCAAATGGTTTTTGATAGTCATGCCATTCGACAATCCCGCCCTTGGAGTATGCTTTTTTCAGGAGTTTTTTTGAGAAGTCAGTTAGGGCATAAATTTCTTCACGCAATTCATCCATATCAATATGTTTTTTGCCTGTTCTGCGAGCAACTTCGGGTGCAACTGTTGATTTTCCGACACCAATAGGCCCAATAATTATAATATTATCATTCATTTATAACGACCTCTTCGTCAAATTCTTGTTTATCGTTCTGTTTTATCGCCAGTTTCGCATTTGTTTTACAAACGCTTCGGGCAAAGCCCATACACCCCTATTCTTCTGTGTATAATTGATCGAATTGCCATTTCATAGGGTTCTCATAAATATATTTATATATTTCGTTGTAGTCGTCCCGATTGCGTATAACGTGATCATAAAACGATCTTTGCCATATTTGTTTATCAAAGGGCAGTAATATTCCGTCCTTTACCATTTTAACATATTCTACAGTTGAATACCGCTTGAAGGATTGGACAATTTCCGAGACCGTAGGGGCGGATTCCATATCTGCCCGCGATACCGTAATTATCGCATGAAAATGATTTGGCATAACAACATATATTGGAGAATCAACGCCGTCATATTGCCGTATAGTTTCGAGGAAGGTTCTTTCAACCATTCGGGCGGATATTGAATCCGCCCCTACGGGTGCAAATAACATTTTTCGATCTTTTGTACATATTGTTATGAAATAAGCCCCAGATGAGCTATAATCAAAATTTTGCAATCGCAATCTTTTTCTTTGCGGCAATTCTTTTTCATTATCCATTTTCATCACCCACGCTATTATACCACAAATCGGCAGAGAAAACAAGTCCTCTGCCGATATTTATATGTGTGTCCGTAGGGGAGACCTGCGGTCTCCCGCGGGCGAACACAGTTCGCCCCTACCGTGTTCCGAAAACATCCTTATGAGAACGATCCTAATGCAAAGAGCTTTTGTTTTTATTATAATCCAAGCTTTTCCAAAAGCTCGGGTCTGACTTCTTTTGTCTTTTTTATGCTTTCTTCAATACGCCATTCATCTATTTTGGCATGATTTCCTGAAAGCAGAACGTCGGGGACCTTTTGACCTCTGAAGTCTGCAGGTCTTGTATATTGCGGATACTCAAGCAATCCGCCGGAGAAGCTTTCATCGTGCGCGGATTCGCTCCTGCCCAAAACGCCGGGAATGAACCTTGACAAGCAGTCCATCATTACCATTGCCGGCAATTCACCGCCCGTGAGCACGTAATCGCCTATTGAAATTTCCTCGTCGATATAAGTATCTATAACGCGCTGGTCAACACCCTCGTAGTGCCCGCACAGGATAACGATCCTGTCCATCATGGAAAGCTGGGCCGCCTTGTCGTGCGTGAGAGTTTTGCCCTGCGGTGACATATATATGCAATGGGGCTTGGTTTGGGCATCACCGATGACTGCGTCAAAGCAATCAAAAAGCGGTTGCGGGGTCATAACCATGCCTGCACCTCCGCCAAACGGGTAATCGTCCGTACGTCTGTGCTTATCAAGAGTGTAATCCCTTATATTATGAAGACGGATATCAAAAATACCCGCCTTTAACGCTCTGCCAAAAATGCTTGAATTGATTACAGACTCAAACATTTCGGGAAAAAGAGTTAAAACGTCAATCCTCATCAGGTAGGATCTCCTCCAGTCCTTGTCTGTGGACAAACACAGTTTTGTTGTCCATATCGATAGTAACGTACTGCTTCAAAGCGGGGATCAAAACCTCCTGCTTTGATGTCTTAATAACGTAAACGTCGTTGCTTACGGTTGCAATGATATCGTCAAGAGTACCAAGCTTTTTGCCATTATCGGAGAATACTACGTCAAGACCAATAAGATCCACCCAGAAATACTCGTCCTTTTCAAGCTTACGGCTCTGTGAACGCTCTATCCAAAGAGTTTTGTTGCGGTATTTTTCCGCATCCTCGGGAGTATCAATGCCTTCAAGCTTGAGCAGAGCATATGCAGGCGCAATGCTCCTCTCTTTTATGCGATATTTAACATAAATACCCGCTTCTTCAATGAAAACGTGTTTCATAGTCTTGAAACGGGTAACGTCGTCAGTTAGAGGCTCTACCTTTACTTGACCTTTTATGCCGTGCGGCTTGGAAATAAAGCCGACAGATAGATACTGCTTCATATTAAAGGATCTCTACGTTAACATGCTTGTCGAGCTTGGAAGCAGCTGCCTTTGTTACACAACGGATAGCTCTTGCGATCTTACCGTGCTTGCCGATCACCTTGCCCATATCCTCGGGAGCAACCTTGAGCTCGATAATGATCTCGTCACCATCAACTCTTTCGCTTACTACCACCTGCTGAGGAAAGTCAACAAGACTCTGAGCAATGTACTTTACCAATTCACCCATGATATTATTCGATACCGTTCTTCTTGAGCAAGATCTTAGCTGTGTCTGTGGGCTGAGCACCGTTCTTGATCCACTTCTGAGCCTTCTCAACGTCGATCTTGATCTCAGCGGGTTCTGTCATAGGATTGTAAGTACCGATAAGGTCGATATACTCACTGTTTCTGGGTGCCTTAGAATCTGCAACAACAACCTTGTAGAAAGGAGCCTTCTTAGCACCGATTCTCATCAAACGAATTTTAACTGCCATTGGTTAAATCCTCCAAAAATTAAAATATTAAATATATATCCAGCTCCATTGGAGCAAGGTTTACTTAAAAACGCATTTTTCTGCCGAGGGCATTCATCATGCCCTTATTCTTTTTCATTTTGCCGCCCGTGAGCTGCTTCATCATCTTGTTCATCTCCTCAAAGGATTTGAGCAATCTGTTTACGTCCGCTATCTGCTGACCGCAGCCTGCAGCAATTCGCTTTTTGCGGCTGTAATTGATTATTTCGGGGTTTGCTCTTTCTTTGGGAGTCATTGATCTTATAACAGCCTTTGTTCTTTCGAGCTGTTTTTCGTCAACGTTGACACCTGAAAGCGCTTTGGAGTTCATGCCGGGGATCATTTTGAGAATGTCATTAAGATCGCCCATCTTTTGCATTGCTTCCATCTGCTCAAGGAAATCGTCCAGGCTCATTTTGTTGCTTCGGATCTTTTCCTCAAGCTTTTGAGCCTGCTCCTCATCAAACATCTTTTCAGCCTTATCGATGAGGGTGAGCACGTCACCCATGCCAAGGATCCTGGACGCCATTCTATCGGGGTAAAATGGCTCAAGAGAATCCGCATCAACCTTTTCGCCAGCAGAAATGAACTTGATGGGCTTGCCCGTAACAGCCTTTACGGAAAGTGCCGCACCGCCGCGGGTATCGCCATCCATCTTGGTCATGATGATACCGTCCATGCCGATCTGCTCGTTGAACGACTTTGCAATAGTAACTGCATCCTGACCCGTCATGGCGTCAACCACGAGCAAGGTTTCGTTAGGATGAACAGCATCGCGGATGTTCACCATTTCGTCCATCATATCGCCGTCGATATGCAAACGACCTGCTGTATCTATAATAACGGTATCAAAACCGTTGGACTTGGCGTATTCAACAGCTTCTTTAGCGGTTTTAACAGGATCTTGCGTACCCCTTTCAAATACGGGAACGTTTACCTTTTCACCGACTATCTGCAACTGCTTTATTGCGGCAGGTCTGTAAATATCGCAGGCTGCAAGGACGGGCTTTTTGCCTTCCTTTTTTAGCATTGCGCCGAGCTTTGCACTTGCAGTCGTTTTACCTGTACCCTGAAGACCGCACATAAGAATTACCGTGGGGGGGTTATCAGATACTGCGATCTTTGTTCTGTCCCCACCCATGAGCTCACAAAGCTCATCTCTTACGATCTTTATGATATGCTGACCTGCTGAAAGACTTTGCAATATCTCAGCACCGACAGCCTTTTCGCTTACCTTTGCAACGAAGTCCTTTACAACGGCATAGTTAACGTCCGCCTCAAGCAAAGCAAGCTTTACTGTGCGCATTGCGGCTTTAACGTCAGCCTCGCTGACTCTGCCACCGCCCGTAAGTTTTTTGAATGCTGCCTGTAATTTTTCAGCCAAGCTTTCAAATGCCATAAAAACCACCCGGTCTTACAAAAAGACTTCTTTCTTTATTATTTAATGTCGTTCAACACTTCGGACAAGCTTTTTATTACTTCATCCTTTGAAGCACCGTTATTGATGCTCTTTATAACGTCGTTAATGCTGTCCTCTATCTGCTGGTACTTTTGAGCAATATGGAACTGTTCCTCAACCTTTGCAAGCTTATTCTCTGCATTTTTCATCGTGCAATGCACTGCTTGCTTTGAAACGCCGTAATTCTGTGCTATTTCTTCAAGGGTGAGATCTCTGCAGTAATAGGAATCCATAGCTTCGTACTGCTTTTCTGTAAGCACCTCACCGTACAAGTCGAGCAGCCTTGCATATTTAACTATATCCTTCATAATTGCCCCTTTTTAAGCCAAGTAAAGTATCATATCTTGACTGTGATATTATAACACAAAAAGCATTATATGTCAAGTAGTTTTACTTGATTCGTTAAATATTTTTTGCATATTCAGCAAAAATATTCCTTGCGAAAGTCTTGATAATGTGCTATAATAATATAAGGTCGGTCTTGATACTTTCAAGATCAATATTTACATTTAGCAGGGATTTTATGTTTGACGAGAACGAAAGACTTATGAGCGCTGACAGAGAGCTTAGCGACGCCGGCGAAAACAAGCTTCGCCCAAGAACGCTTGACGAATACGTTGGGCAGGAAAAAGAGAAGGAAAAGCTTAAGGTTTATATGGAAGCTGCCAAGCTGCGCGGTGAAGCGCTTGACCACGTGCTTTTATACGGACCTCCCGGATTGGGCAAGACCACGCTCGCTTCCATTATTGCTCACGAAATGAACGTTAACATAAGGATAACCTCCGGACCGTCCATTGAGCGCTCGGGAGATCTTGCAGCCATCCTTACAAATCTGAATGAGAACGACGTACTCTTTATTGACGAGATACACCGCCTTAACGCTAAGGTTGAGGAAGTGCTCTACCCCGCAATGGAGGACTACACCATAGACCTCGTTTTGGGACAGGGACCAGCCGCAAGGACTATAAGGATAGATCTTCCCCATTTTACACTCGTTGGTGCTACAACAAGGGCAGGTATGCTTACGTCACCATTGCGCGACAGATTCGGTGTTATCAGCAGGCTTGAAATGTATACACACAAGGAATTGACCGATATAGTTATAAGATCCGCTACGGTTTTGGATATTCAGATCGATTACGAGGGCGCACTTGAGATAGCAAAGCGTTCAAGAGGCACTCCTCGTATTGCAAACAGACTTTTGAAGCGCGTTCGTGATTATGCAACGGTCATCGGCGACGGCGTTATTACCAAGGAGCTTGCAGATGATACACTCAATAAGCTGGCTATTGATCCGATTGGTCTTGACGAAACTGACAGACGCGTTTTGCTTGCAATCATAAACAAATTTGGCGGTGGACCCGTTGGTCTTGACACGCTTTCCGCCGCAACAGGCGAAGAAGCCGGCACTATTGAAGACGTTTGTGAGCCTTTCCTTATACAGCAGGGTTTTATAGCAAGAACGCCAAGAGGTAGAATTGCTACAGAAAACGCATACAAGCATTTGGGAATCCCCGTGAAGAAAGACTAAATGACGATATTAAACAAACAACCCAACAAAGATTTTATTATATTAAACCTCTCTGATCCTCAGTTGAATAATGAGGATTGGGAGGACAAAAGCTTAAATAAAGACATCCTTATAAACACGGTAAATACTCTTATAAAAAGAGTAAGTCCCGATCTTATAACGGTCACGGGTGACCTTGCAGAATTTAACTGCATACAGTCACTATACAATTTCACAGAATTTATTGACTCATTTAATATACCGTGGGCATGTGTTCTCGGCAACCACGATAATGAGTTTGATACGTCTGTTCTTTTAGATGCAATTTGTACTAAAAAGAATTCGCTTTTTGAGCAAGGCGATCCAAATATGGGTTGCGGCAACTACGCTATTGCTATCAAAGAAGCTGAAACAGTAGTAACTGCGCTTTTTATGATGGATACTCACGATAATATTCCCGGTACAAAGCCTAACGGAGAACCGTTCATGCCTTGGGGAAGGCTGATTCCATCACAGATTGAATGGTACAGCAATACAGTTAATGAATTAAAGCAAAAAGGTTGCCTTGATGCTGCGGTTTTTGTCCACATTCCCATTTATGCATATCGCGAAGCAATGAAAAGCGCATACAATACTAATCAAAAGCCGTTTCTTTCCACTACGGTTGAAGACAGTTACGGCACTGAGTGCTGGAATGAAGGCTATGAGGATAGCTTTGGCGTTTGCTGGAACGAATGGGTTGACTCAAGCGAAACAGACGACAAAATGCTTGACGCAATGCTTGACAGCGGTATAACAAAGCACATTGTATGCGGTCACGATCACGACAATAATTTTGTGATAAAGCACAAAGGTGTTAAATTTATATATTCCACAAAAACGGGTGCCGGCCACGCCTGGTATCCCCCACTCAACGGAGGCACAGTGCTGACTGTTGGCAAAAACGGAATTACAAACGTAAAACACGAATACGTAAAGGATTACATCAAAGAAAAATGATAAAATTAAAAAAGCAACCAAACAAAAATTTTAAGATATTGAACATTTCCGATCCACAGCTTGATGACAGCGAATGGAATGACGGTGAGAAGTCAAAGGAAATAATCACAAACACGTTTGCGCAGCTCATTGAGAGAGTAAAGCCTGACCTCATCACCGTCAGCGGCGACCTTTCCTGGTCCGGATGCCATGCAGCTTACGGCAAGCTCGCAGACATGCTTGACTCCTACGGTATTCCGTGGGCACCCGTGTGGGGTAATCACGATAATCAAGGCGGAGCTGACAACGTAAAGGCACTCGTTGACATTGTTTGCGCAAGAAAGCATTGCATTTACGAAAGCGGTGACGAAGCCTTGGGTAACGGTAATTACGTTATACTAATCGAAGAAAATGAAAAGCCGGTTGAGGGCGTTATTATGATGGACTCTCACGACAGAATGCCCTACACCGATGAAAACGGCAACGTTCATTCCGCTTGGGCAAAGCTTTACCCCGAGCAGGTGGAATGGTATAAGGCGCAGGTAAAAGCGTTACAAGAAATTGGTTGTGAAGATACCACACTCGTAATGCACATACCGATATATGCGTACAGAGAGGCTGTTGAAGCAGCTTTGCCAAAGAATATTGATCCTCGCAAGGTCAGCATTGAAGACAGCTACAAGGCTGACACTTGGAATGAGGGCTACAAGAATTCATTCGGCGTTATGTGGGAGGGTGACAGAGTTTGCTCCTACCCTGCAGATGACGGCATGATGGACGCAATTCTTGAGCTTGGCTCAACTAAGCATGTTATTGCAGGTCACGACCACGTAAACAATTTTGTGATTGAATACAAGGGTGTAAAGCTCATATATTCATTAAAATTAGGATTGGGTTGCTATTGGAATCCCAAATTAAACGGAGGAACGGTGCTGACTGTGACCGGTGACGGCGTTACCGACGTCAAGCACGAATACGTCAACGATTACATTTAATTTTACAGACAAGCTACAACGTAAAAAGTAATGGACTGAGAGTAAATATCCTCTCAGTCCATTTTATTATGAATTATAAAGTCCATCTTGTGCACATAATGCATGGCTTGTCGTCGTATTCTCCGGTATTTTCATTGTAATAGCGCTGATAATACACGGTAACGATGCTTCCGTCATCAAGCTCAACCGATGCCGGATATCCTAAGTCGTAGTTAGGAGATTTGTCATTAATTACGTATTTTGACGTAAACGTTTTGCCGTCATCCTCGCTGACGTAAGCGTAAATTCCGTAACCATCCTCCTCAAGTCTGCAACCTACAACACAGACGAGTTTACCCGATGAATGTTTCAAAAGGTGAGCAGGAGAACCCGGAATATACGTCGGCTCCATTTCGCTCCAAGTATATCCGCCGTCCGTTGAACGAGTTAGGAATACCGTATAATCGTTATCCTTCTCATTTTCATCCTCAACCCTTATAGCACCAAGTAACGTGCCGTCATCAAGCGTTACCGCATTGGGTTCGAATACCTTATCCCATTGCAATCCATCGGGGAGCTTACAAACACCGCCCTTTTCCCAATTATATCCTCCATCCTTGGAAATGCAGGTATAGATTGGAGTATTGTAGTGCTCTTCATACATACGTCTTTCATTTCGTCTTGCAACAAAATCCCACCATGATTCATACGTTGGGCGTTTTTCAGGATCAAATATACCCTCCTCAAATGTCTTTGAGGTATCAGCGTATATCTCCTTACCAAGGAAAACTACGTCGCCATCCTTATTTACGCACATACCGTGAATATTGGCTATAGGCATTCTTACAGGTTCGCTCCATGTCATTCCATAATCCTCTGACACCTTAACGAATCCACCGCCGACAAGCTTTTCCTTTGGAATGTCAACGTAGGTGTCAACCATAGCCTGCCTTACCGCCGCCATTGATCTTGGGAATCCCATACCAATACGGTAATAATTCTCATTAAACATGATGTCACCCGTTTCGTACCACCAATTCAACACCATCTTACCGTTACCGAGATATGTTATACCGCCGTGACCATCGGGGAGGTAAGTATCCACCACAACAATGGGCGGTGACCAAGTTTTGCCGTTATTCTTGCTTATATACATTGCAACCTTGTTAAACGGGCAAACGTGCTCAGAGCCAAAAGCCGCGGACAATGCATAAAGTGTGCCGTTTTCATCTCTGCAAACAGATGGCCATGCGCAGTAATTAAAAAAAGTGTCCTTTGGTCTGTAAACTACGTTAGTTTCGCACACCTTTGGAGTTATTCCGTCAAGATCAAGTTTTTTGCCGTTGAATAGCTTATTGCTTGTTTCCTTAAATTTAATCATATTATTCTCCTTTTATAAAGTCCATCTTGTGCACATAATACAAGGCTTGTCATCGTATTTGCCTGTATTTTCATCGTAATAACGCTGGTAATATACAGTAACGATACTTCCGTCGTCAAGCTCAACAGAGCACGGATATCCTAAGTCATTATTGGGCGATCTATCGTTGATAACGTATTTTAACGTAAACGTTTTACAGTCATCCTCACTGACGTAAGCGTAGATTCCGTAGCCGTCTTCCTCAACTCTGCATCCTACCGCACAAATGAGTTTACCCGATGAGTGCTTCAAGAGGTGGGGAGGTGAGCCGGGAATATGCGTAGGTTTAATTTCTCCCCAAGTGTGTCCGCCATCAGTAGATCGAGTGAGGAATACGGTAAAATCATTCTCTGCAGCACTCTCATCCTCAACTCTTACAGTGCCTATAATAGTACCGTCGTCGAGTACAACTGCACCGGGTTCATGAATCATACTCCAAGTAATATAGTTTGGCAAGATACAGCTTGAACCTTTCTCCCAAGTATATCCACCATCCTTTGAAATACAAGAATACACCTCAGAATCAAAGTATTCTCGCTTTGCTCGCCGCTCATTACGCCTTGCTACGAAATCTCCCCAGGATTCATATTGAGGACGCTTTGCAGGATCAAATATATCGGGATCAAAGGTCATTGACGTATCTGCAAAGCCTTCTTTTCCAAACAACACAATGTCACCATTATTGTTCTTGCAGACACCGTGAATGTTACCTATCGGTAATCTTATAGGGTCACTCCACGTAAAACCATAATCCTCGGATACCTTAACGAAACCACCACCAACAAGCTTTTCAGGAGGAATATCAACATAGGTATCAACCATCGCTTGTCTTGCTCTTGCCAATGATTGCGGCTCACCCATTCCAATTCTATAATAATACTCATTAAAAATAATATCACCGGGCTCATAAAACCAGTTAATTATCATTTTTCCATTGCCGAGGTACGATATACCCCCCTGACCATCGGGCAGGTAAGTATCAACCACAACTATTGGAGGCGACCAAGTTTTGCCGTTATTCTTACTTATATACATCGCAATCTTATTGAATGGGCAAACGTGTTCAGAGCCAAATGCCGCAGACAATGCATAAAGTGTGCCGTTTTCATCTCTGCAGATGGATGGCCATGCACAGTAATCAAACCAGGTGTTCTTTGGTCTGTAAACCACTGAGGTTTCGCGCAATTTTGGAATCATTACATCAAGATCAAGCTTTTTACCCTGAAAAAGCTTATTCTCCGACGTCTTAAATTTCACCATTCTTTCTCCTTACAACGTCCATCTTGTACTCAAAATGCAGGGTTTGCTATCATACTCGCCTTTAGCCTCATCATAATATTTCTGATAATATACAGTCAATATACTGCCATCAGCAAGCTCCGTTGAACACGGATAACCCAGATCATCGCTATTTGCTTTATCGTTAATGACGTACTTTTTAGTCCACGTCTTGCCGTCATCCTCACTCACGTAAGCGTATTCGCCAAAACCTTCCGCTTCGCATCTGCATCCGACTGTGCAAATAAGCTTACCCGAGGAATGCTTTAAGAGGTGGGGAGGTGAACCCGGAATGTGCGTGCACTCCATTTCGCTCCAAGTGTGTCCACCATCATTTGAAGTTGCAACATATACAGAGAAATCATTCGGGAATACAGTTTCACTCTCAACTCTTATTGAGGCAAACAAAGTACCATCGTCAAGCTCTACCATGTGAGGCTCCCACATTTTTGACCAATCCATACCTGCGGGAAGGCCCATTCCTCCACGTTCCTCCCAAGTATATCCACCATCCCTTGATGCATACACAATCATAGGAGTCTGCACACATTCTTTACTGTCTCTGCAATCATTATAAACAGCTTCAACATATTCCTGCCAGGAGTTTGATTTCAACTGCTTACTGCCATCAAAAGCGCCTTCTTCAAATGTTTTGCTTGTATCCTTGTAATACTCCTTGCCTAAATACAGCAAAGTACCATCCTTACATTTACAAACACCATGCACATTTGCAACGGGCATTCTGATTGCATCACTCCACGTTATACCATAATCCTCGGATATCTTAATATATGAGCCACCAACAAGCTTTTCAGCAGGTAAATATGGATATATGTTCATCATTGCACCCCTTAATTCGCCATACACATCTGCATGACCACCCGTAAGATTACCTCTGATACGATTATAGTACGTATTAAAAATTACATCACCGGGATGATAATTCCAGCTCAACATCAACCTGCCGTTGCCTAAATAATCAATACCGCCGTGACCGTCAGGCAAATAAGTATCAACCACAACAATGGGTGGTGACCAGGTTTTACCGTTATTTTTGCTTATATACATTGCCACTTTATTAAAAGGGCAAATATGTTCCATACCAAACGCCGCAGACGTTGCATATAAAGTTCCATTCTCATCACTGCAAACAGACGGCCAAGCACAGTAGCTAAAAATTGTATCCTTTGGTCTGTAAACAATGTTAGTTTCGCAAATCTCGGGTTTAACACCTTCTAAATTAAGCTTTTTACCCTTAAAAAGCGGGTTTGTACTGTCTTTATATTTTATCGACGTATTATTCATAATCAGTCACCATTTATATTCTTACCAGCTTTCCAAAGCTCCTTGAGGTGGTCAAAAACAGAATCGGGAATCTCGTCATGAGGATTAGATGTGTACGGCAAAAGCTCGTCACCCGCTATTTCGGGATTTGTACAAGCATTGTCGTATCTGTAAGGCTCACGCTGCGCAGGGTCTCTGAAATTCGGAACATCCATAGGAATATTACCATTCAAAACGGATCTCCATGCAAGGATACCGCAGATACCCATATCAAGAGCCTGATAAATATCAATAGCAAGGTCACCACCCGGCAAGCCGAGGATCTTATCAATAAAGAAATGTGTGGGATAGAAGTCACTTCCGCCATGACCCATTTTGCCGAGCTGCTTTTCGGTGTCAACAAAGTAAGTGGGATTGTAATATTCCCAGTTACCCTCGCCGCGTTTTTCACCCTCAACGTACATATTCATTGAGTATGAGCCTGCAAGTCTGCCCGTTTCCATAACGCCCTTTTCGCCGTACATGATGTAGCTTACGTTTGCGGGCTCGCGTTTCATACCGCCGTGGAAGCTCTTTACAACTGCTCCGTTTTCGAGTGTAACCATCTCAATACCAGAGCCTCTGACCATACCAATTTCAAGATTCTTTGGAATAAGCGGTGTTTCAAAGCCAACGACCTTAACAGGTCTTAAGCCCGTTGCAAAGATGATCGGACCAAGGCTATGTGTGCAATAGAAGGTGGGATATGCTCTTGCTCTCCAATGATCCTTCTCACCAAAGCACAATGCAGGCCACATTTTTGCTATATCGTGAACGTATTCACCCTCAGCATAAAGGATATTACCGATATCACCGTTACGGTAGCGCTTCCACATGTCAAACGTATGCTCCATATAACAATAATTCTCTGCATACGTATATACCATACCCGTCTGCTCAACAGTTTCAACAAGTTCAACCGCCTGAGCCATTGTTTCGCAGGGCACTACCTCACTCATAACGTGCTTGCCCATTTTCATGCACTTAATGGCATATGGCGCATGCTCATGACCAAAGTTTGCAAGTACAACAGCATCCATATCGTGCTTTATAAATTCATCAAAATCCTTGTATAACGCAACCTCAACGCCTGCTTCATCCGCAGCCGCCTTTACGCGATCAAGCATTATTTGAAGCTGATCGCAAACCGCAACGAGCTGGGCTCTATCCTTCTCATTTTGAAGCAGCGCAGTAACCATGCTTATGCCTCTGCCACCGCCAAATACACCAATTTTTAATTTTCTGTCCATAAAAACAAACTCCTTTGTTAAAATTAATATTGATGATCACCGTTGATCGTCTTATGTTCTTCAAAAAGTTTTCTAAGCATTGCAAAAACCTCGTCAGGAATTTCATCATGCTCCTTTGATGTGTATGGAAGGAGATCATCACCGGCAATTTCGGGATTTGTGCAAGCATGGTCATTTCTGTATGGCTCACGCTGCGCAGGATCTCTGAAATTTGGCACATCCATAGGAATATTTCCGTTCAAAACTGATCTCCATGCAAGAATACCGCAGATACCCATATCAAGAGCCTGATAAACATCAATAGCAAGGTCGCCGCCCGGTAATCCGAGTATCTTGTCAATAAAGAAATGTGTGGGGTAGAAATCACTTCCGCCGTGGCCCATTTTGCCGATCTGCTTTTCTACGTCAACAAAGAATGAAGGATTGTAATACTCCCAATTACCTTCGCCACGCTTTTCACCCTCTACGTACATATTCATTGCGTATGAACCTGCAAGTCTACCAGTTTCCATAACGCCCTTTTCGCCATACATAATGTAACTTACGTTTGAAGGATCACGCTTCATGCCACCGTGGAAGCTCTTTACAACCGCTCCGTTTTCGAGTGTAACCATCTCAATACCTGAGCCTCTGACCATACCGATCTCAAGATTCTTTGGAATAAGCGGTGTTTCAAAACCAACTACACTAACCGGTCTTAAGCCTGTTGCAAATATGATTGGTCCAAGGCTGTGTGTGCAATAGAAGGTAGGATATGCTCTTGTTCGCCAATGGTTTCTATCACCAAAGCACAATTTTGGCCAGCAGCCTGCAATATCGTGAACGTATTCACCCTCGGCATAAAGAATATTACCTATATCACCGTTTCGGTAACGCTTCCACATATCAAACGTATGCTCCATATAGCAGTAATTCTCTGCGTATGTATATACCATACCCGTCTGCTCAACAGTTTCAACAAGCTCAACCGCCTGAGCCATTGTTTCGCAAGGCACTACCTCACTCATAACGTGCTTACCCATCTTCATGCACTTAATAGCATATGGCGCATGCTCGTGACCGTAATTAGCCAAAACAACAGCATCCATATCGTGCTTTATAAATTCATCAAAATCAGAGTACAATGCAACCTCAACGCCTGCATTATCCGCTGCTTCCTTTACTCTGTCAAGCAACGGCTGCCATTTATCACAAACCGCAACAAGTTCTGCTCTATCCTTTTCATTATCGATCAACGCGCTGACCATTGCTAAGCCTCTACCGCCACCAAATACACCAATTTTTAATTTTCTGTCCATAGAATCATCCTCCGGAATATAATATCCACTGTGAATATCGCAATTTACATATTTTATTATATTATATCACGAAACAGATTCACTTCAATAGAATTATTCCATGCAAATATTGAAAAAAGTTAGAAATAAAAACAGAGCAGATACACAAGTCAAGCTTGCGCATCTGCTCTTTGCTGTATTTGTTTTTAATTTACTGTTTCTTTGCTCCGATTTTATTAAGCAAAGTAACAAAAAGAATGATAACACCCGTTACAACGAATATTCCAAGCATGCCCTTACCCATTATAGGGAGGGATTCCATAAGTTTTTCTATACTGATCTCCATATTAACTCTCCGTTTAATTCAATGAACTTGTTATCAGCCGATACCAAGCATCTTTCCTACGATGGAAAGGATGAGTCCGCCTGCGATAACCGAGGCTATCTGACCTGAAACGTTAACACCGATAGAGTGCATCAAGAGGAAGTTTGAGTTGTCCTCCTCAAGGCCGAGCTTATGTACAACTCTTGCAGACATCGGGAAAGCAGAGATACCTGCCGCACCGATCATGGGGTTGATCTTCTTCTTGCTGAATACGTTCATCAGCTTTGCGATCATGATACCACCAAAAGTATCAAAAATGAATGCTACAAGGCCAAGACCGAGTATGAGCAAAGTTTCCCACTGGAGGAATTCTGCCGCTACCATTCTTGAGGAAATGGAGATACCGAGCAAAATAGTGATGAGGTTTGCAAGCACCTTTTGCGCCGTTTCTGAGAGAGAATTGAGCACACCACACTCTCTGATGAGGTTACCAAACATAAGGAAACCGATAAGTGCAACTGCATCGGGAGCTACAAGACCAACAATAACCGTAACCGCAATGGGGAAAATGATCTTTGTGAGCTTGGAAACCTTCTTGCCCGTATATTCCATACGGATAAGACGCTCTTTTTTGGTTGTGCAGAGCTTGATGATCGGCGGCTGAATAATTGGCACAAGTGCCATATAAGAATAAGCCGCAACCATGATAGCAGCAAGGTAGTTTGAATTAAGCATTGTACCTACAAAGATTGACGTAGGACCGTCCGCAGCACCGATAATGGCAATGGATGCAGCATCGTTAAGGTCAAAGCCCAAAAGTGAAGCCAAGCACAATGTGAAGAATATACCAAACTGTGCAGCCGCACCGAATATCATGAGCTTGGGGTTTGTGAGCAGGGGCTCAAAATCGATCATTGCGCCTATACCGATGAACAAGAGCAATGGGAAAAGCTCGTGTGATGAGCCATCGATACCGATAGCAAAAAGATGATCGATAACTGCCTTAGCACCTGAATTGGGGAGATTTACCAGAATCGCACCAAAACCCATTGGCAAAAGCAAGGTAGGCTCCATCTCTTTAGCGATAGCCAAATAGATGAGCACCGCACCGATTATCCACATGACAACCTGCTGCCACTGGATATCAAGAAGGTTTTCGTAGAGAACTTCCATCTTTTAACCGTCCTTATAAAAATAAATATTTGGCGCGCCCGAAGGAATTCGAATCCCCGACCTGTCGCTTAGGAGTATGGCGTACCGTTTCGTACGATATTCAAGTAATAACTTTTCGTTACACTTCATACGAGCATGTGTCATTATGTTTATGAACAAAATGCCGTAAATACCGCAAAAATACGCC
>SVGF01000022.1 GCA_015056475.1 Clostridiales bacterium | reverse complement strand
ATCGGTAAGAACGGTGCAAACGTTGAGACGATCAAGAAGTCTATCGTAGATTTCACAGGTAAGGATGCAGCCCTCAACATCGTTGAGATCAAGAATCCCGATAAGGATGCTCAGCTTGTTGCAGAAAGCATTGCAGCTCAGCTCGAGCGCAGAATTTCCTTCCGTCGTGCTATGAAGTTCGCTATGCAGCGTGCTGAAAAGGCTGGCGCTAAGGGTATCAAAACAATGGTATCCGGCCGTCTTAACGGTAACGAAATTGCAAGAAGCGAAGCTTACAATGAGGGTACAACTCCCTTGCAGACATTGAGAGCTGATATCGACTACGGTTTCGCTGAAGCACACACAACGTACGGTATCATCGGCGTTAAGGTTTGGGTTTACAAGGGCGAAGTCCTTGCAAAGAAAAACAAGTAATTTGGGAGGCTTAGATTAAATCATGTTAATGCCTAAGAGAGTTAAAAGAAGAAGAGTTCACAGAGGCCGCATGAAGGGCGCTGCTCACAAGAACAACTTTGTTGCTTACGGTGAGTATGGATTGATGGCACTTGAACCTTCATGGATAACAAGTAATCAGATTGAAGCAGCCCGTATTGCTATGACACGTCATGCTAAGAGAGACGGTAAGGTTTGGTTGAAGATTTTCCCTCACAAGCCTGTTACAGAAAAGCCTGCTGAAACTCGTATGGGTTCAGGTAAGGGTTCTCCGTCCTACTGGGTTGCAGTAGTTAAGCCCGGCACAGTAATGTTCGAGATCGCCGGCTTGTCAGAGGAAGTATCAAGAGAAGCACTCAGACTTGCATCTCACAAGCTTCCTGTAAAGTGTAAGATCGTTAAGAAAGAAGAAATGGGTGGTGAAGAATAATGAAAGCTACTGAAATTAGAGAAATGACAAATGAAGAGCTTGCAAAGAAGCTTGAAGAATTTAAGAGTGAGCTTTTCGTTCTTCGTTTCCAGAATGAAACAGGTCAATTGGAAAACCCTATGAAGATAAACCTCATCAAGAAGGATATCGCAAGAGTTAAGACAGTTCTTCGTGAAAGAGCTGCTAACGTGAATGGCTGAGAAGGGAGGCAGTACACTTGGAAAGAAATCTTAGAAAACAGAGAATAGGTATTGTCATCAGCAACAAAATGGATAAGACAATCGTTGTTGCAATCAGAGAAAGAAAGCTCGATAAGCTTTATGGCAAGGTTGTTAACAGAACAAAGAAGCTCATGGCTCACGACGAAGAGAATCAGTGCGGCATCGGCGACAGAGTTCTCGTTATGGAAACAAGACCTCTCAGCAAGAACAAGCGTTGGCGCGTTGTAGAAGTTCTTCAGAAGGCAGATTGATTATAAGGAGGAATAACTGTGATTCAGCAGCAAACAATTTTGGCTGTAGCAGACAACACAGGTGCTAAGGAGATCATGTGCATCAGAGTGTTGGGTGGCTCCGGCAGAGTATATGCAAATATCGGTGATGTTATAGTTGCCAGCGTTAAAAGTGCAACACCCGGTGGCGTTGTAAAAAAGGGTGACGTTGTAAAGGCTGTAGTTGTTCGTTCAACAAAGGGCCTTAAGAGAGCTGATGGTTCTATCATCCGTTTCGACGAGAACGCTGCGGTTATCATTGATAAGGATAAGCAGCCTCGCGGTACACGTATCTTCGGGCCTGTTGCAAGAGAGCTCAGAGAAAAGGATTTCATGAGAATTATCTCTCTCGCTCCTGAAGTGCTTTGATTTGGAGGGTGCAAGTATTATGAAAATGCATGTTAAAAAGAATGATAAGGTAATCGTTATCTCCGGTGAAGATGCCGGCGTTATCGGTAACGTTATAGAGGCTATGCCCAAGAGTGGCAAGGTAGTAGTTAAGGGTGTTAACATCGTTAAAAAGCATGTTAGACCGAGAAATGCTCAGCAGCAGGGCGGTATCATCGATCAGGAAGCTGCTATCTACGCATCAAAGGTTATGCTCTACTGTGAAAAGTGCAAGTCCGGCGTTAGAGTTGGTCACAAGATCAACGAGGACGGCACAAAGGTCAGAGTGTGCAAGAAGTGCGGCGAAGTGATCGAGTAAGTTGAGAGGAAAGGATAATTAATTATGGATAGACTTATTGAAAAGTACAATAAGGAAGTTGTTCCTGCATTGCAGAACCGCTTCAACTATAAGAACGTTATGCAGGTTCCCAAGCTCGACAAGATCATCGTAAACATGAGAGTTGGCGAAGCAAAGGAAAATCCTAAGGCTCTCGAAGGTGCTATTGCTGATATGAGAATCATCACAGGTCAGCAGCCTGTTGTTACAGTAGCAAGAAAGTCCATCGCTAACTTTAAGGTTCGTGAAGGTCAGAAGATCGGCTGCATGGTAACGCTCAGAGGCGAAATGATGTATAGCTTCTTTGATCGTCTTGTAAACATAGCTTTGCCCAGAACACGTGACTTTAAGGGCGTGTCCAGAACATCTTTCGATGGCAGAGGTAACTACGCTATGGGTATCAAGGAACAGCTCATTTTCCCTGAAATTGAGTACGACAAGATCGACAAGATCAGAGGCTTCGATATCATTATCGTAACAACAGCTAACACTGACGAAGAGGCAAGAGTTCTTCTTGAAGAATTCGGTATGCCTTTTGCAAAGCAGTAAGGAGGAATAACGATGGCTAAGACATCTTTGAAGGTAAAACAGCAGCGTCCCGCTAAGTTTTCGACGAGAGAATACAACCGTTGCAAGATTTGTGGAAGACCTCACGCTTATTTGAGAAAGTACGGAATCTGCAGAATCTGCTTTAGAGAACTCGCATACAAGGGTGAGATTCCGGGCGTTCGCAAGGCAAGCTGGTAAACGAGTTAAGGAGGAATAATAATGGCTATTACAGATCCTATAGCAGATATGCTTACTCGCATGAGAAATGCTCTCACAATCAGACAGGAAACTGTTATGATCCCTGTTTCAAACATTAAGGTTGCTATGGCAGAGATTCTTTTGAGAGAAGGCTACATTAAATCATATAAGATAGTAAAAGAAGGAAAATTCGATTCAATTAAGGTTGTTTTGAAGTACACAGCTGAGAAGAAGTCCGTTATCAGCGGCTTAAAGAGAATCAGCAAGCCCGGTCTTCGCGTTTATGCAGGAAAAGACGAGCTTCCTAAGGTACTTGACGGCTTGGGCATTGCAATCGTTTCCACTTCAGGTGGTATTATGACGGACAAAGAAGCACGTAAGGCTGGCCTTGGCGGCGAAGTTCTTTGCTTCGTATGGTAATTACCGGAATGAAAGGCGGATATTGATATGTCAAGAATAGGTAGAAAAGCAATTCCGGTACCTGCATCTGTTAAGGTAAGCATCGACGCAGATAAGGTTATCACGGTTAAGGGCCCCAAGGGCGAGTTGAAGCACAAGATCAACCCCGAAATCACAGTTGAGATCAACGGCAACGAGATCGTTTGCTCACGTTCCAGCGAAGAAAAGAACCACAGAGCACTTCACGGTCTCACAAGAGTTCTTATCAGCAATATGGTAATCGGCGTAACAGACGGCTTCAGCAAAACGTTGGAGGTTGTAGGTGTTGGTTACAGAGCTGAAAAGAAGGGCAATGCTCTCCAGCTCAACGTTGGTTACTCTCATCCTATCATTTTTGAGGAACCCGAGGGTATCAAGATCGACGTTCAGGGCCAGAACACAATTGTTGTAAACGGTTATGACAAGGTTAAGGTTGGCGAGGTTGCTGCTAAGATCAGATCCTTCAGAAAGCCCAATCCTTATGCTGACAGTGCTGCTCTTGCTAAGGGTATCAGATACCAGGGCGAGCGTATCATTGTAAAAGAAGGCAAGAAGGCAAGTAAATAATCGATAGGAGAACAGCAAATGGTTAGTAAAGTAAGTAGTAACGAAAGACGTGTTGAGCGTCACAGAAGAATTAGAAAGAATCTCAACGGCACAAGCGAAAGACCCCGTTTTGATGTTTTCCGTAGCTCCAAGCACATTTACGTTCAGATCATCGACGATACTCAGGGTGTTACTCTCGTTTCAGCTTCTACAGTTGAAAAGGAGATCATGGCTGCTGTTGAAGGTAAGACTAAGACAGAAGCTGCTAAGATCGTTGGCGAGATCGCAGCTCAGAGAGCAAAGGCTAACGGCATCGATACAGTAGTATTCGACCGTGGCGGCTACATCTATCACGGCAGAGTAAAGGCTGTGGCAGACGGCGCAAGAGAAGCCGGTCTTGATTTCTGAGGAGGAGAAGAACAATGCAGCATATTGATTACACAAAAATGGAAAAAGAGCTTCAGGAGAAGCTTATTAAGTACAACTCTGTAACAAAGGTTGTTAAGGGCGGTAAGAATAACCGTTGGACAGCAATCGTAGTTGCAGGTAACAACGATGGCTACGTAGGCGTAGGCAGCGGTAAGGCTATTGAAATCTCCGAAGCACACAGAAAGGCATCTGAGTCTGCTAAGAAGCACCTTATGTTCGTTCCCAGAAAGGGCACAACAATTCCTCACAGAATCATCGGTGAGTTCGGCAGCGGTAAGGTTCTCATCATGCCCGCTAGACCCGGTACAGGCGTTATCGCCGGCGGTGCTATCCGTCCCGTACTTGAGCTCGCTGGTATCAAGGACGTAAGAGCTAAGAACCTCGGCTCCAACAACGTTGGTAACGTTCTTAACGCTACGTTGGATGCACTTTCAAAGCTTAAGGATGCTGAAACAGTTGCTAAGAACAGAGGCAAGACTGTTGAAGAGATTCTTGAGTGATCGGAGGTAGTTCAGATGGCTAAGATTAAGGTAACTCAGATTAAGAGTATAAACAAAGAAACAGATAAGCAGAAGGCTAATATCAAGGCTCTCGGTCTTAAGAAGATCCGTGACTCTCGTGTTTTTGACGACACACCGGACATTATGGGTAAAATCAAGGCTGTTGCTCACTTGGTAAAGGTTGAGCCTGCTGATAACGAATAATTCGGAGGTGTAAAACATGAAGCAGCACGAATTAAAGCCCGTTAAGGGCGCATTGTCCAAGGACACAAAGCGTAGAGGTCGTGGTACAGCTACAGGCCAGGGCAAAACAGGCGGTAGAGGTGAAAACGGTCAGTGGTCCAGAAGTGGCGGCGGCGTAAGAATCGGCTTTGAAGGCGGCCAGATGCCCCTCGTAAGACGTTTGCCCAAGCGTGGTTTCCACAATCACTTTGAGATCAACTACACAGAGATTAACGTTGAGCGTTTTGAGATCTTTGAAGACGGCACAGTTGTAACTCCTGAATTGCTTTTGGAGAACGGTTTGATCAGAAAGCTTAATGACGGTGTTAAGGTTCTTGGTAGAGGCGAGCTCACAAAGAAGCTCACAGTAAAGGCTAACAAGTTTACAAACAGTGCAGTATCTAAGATAGAAGCGGCAGGTGGAAAGACAGAGGTGATCTAATGCTTGAGACATTTAAGAATGCATGGAAGGTGCATGAGATAAGAAAGAAGATTCTCTTCACATTGGCAATAGTTGTTATTTACAGAATCGGTTGCGCAATTCCTGTGCCCGGTGTAGACGTAAGCGTTGTAGCTGAAAGTGTTCAGACAAACTCATTCTTTGGTTTGTTCAACGTACTTACAGGCGGCGCTTTTGAGCAGTTTGCAATTTTTGCCCTTGGTATCAGCCCTAACATCAATGCTTCAATCATTATTCAGCTCTTAACAATGGTTATTCCCGCCCTTGAGCGTTGGTCTAAGGAAGGCGAAGAGGGTAGGAAAAAGATATCAGCGCTTACAAGATATGCAACTCTTGCAATTTCACTTCTTATGGCGATCGGTTTCACACTCGGTATAAGAGGCGCACTTACAGACAACAACTTCCTCTCTTATTTGTTTGTCATTCTCACAGTTGTAGCAGGTTCAATGCTTACAATGTGGCTTGGTGAGCAGATCACAGAGAACGGTATCGGCAACGGCATTTCAATGCTCATCTTTGTTGGTATCGTATCCAGAATCGTTCCCGCAGCTATCGGTCTTGTAAAGAACGTAGCTGGTGGTGCATTCGGTTGGTGGTGGTTGCCCATCATTCTCATCGGCGTTGTGTTCATTTTTGCCGCTATCGTATTTATGGATAAGGGCGAAAGAAAGATTCAGGTAAACTACGCTCAGCGCGTGGTTGGCCGTAAGGTATACGGTGGTCAGAGCACTCATATTCCTATGAAGCTCAACCCCTCAGGCGTATTGCCCATCATCTTTGCGGTTTCTATCGTTTCTCTCCCCACAATGGTAGCAACATGGTTCCCCAATACAGCTTATGCAAGATTTGCTAAAGGCTATTTGGGACAGACAAGTGTAATTTACATTGTAGTTTACGCATTGCTTGTAATATTCTTTGCGTTCTTCTACACAACAATGACATTTAATCCCATCGAGGTTTCAAAGAACCTCAAGGAAAACGGTGGCTTCGTTTTGGGTATCAGACCCGGTAAGCCCACTTCCGATTATTTGTCAAAGATTCTTACTAAGTTGACGCTTGCAGGCTCTCTCTTCCTTGCTTTTATCGCAATTTTGCCGATATTGGTAGGTATGTTCAATCCTGCGTTGCAGAACATGGCAATCGGCGGCTCATCTACGATCATCCTCGTAAACGTAGCTCTCGAAACAGCTTCTCAGCTTGAGTCCATGATGCTCATGCGTCACTATAAGGGTTTTCTCAAGGCTTAATAAGTAGGTAGGGTACATTGATAGTCATCAAAAATTCGTCAGAAATTGAGTTGATGTCAAAATCCGGACAGATCCTTGCAGAAGTACTTCTTCTGCTGGAGGAATCCGTAAAGCCCGGAATATCAACAGCTAAGCTGAATGAAATTGCAGAAGATTATATTATGGGACACGATGCATATCCCACGTTTAAGGGATATGCAGGTTTCCCCGCTGCAATATGTACCTCAGTCAACGAGGAGCTTCTCCACGGAATTCCGTCAAAAAACAAGATCCTCAAAGAAGGCGATATAATCTCCATCGACGCCGGCGTTAATTACAAAGGCTTGAATACCGATGCCGCAAGAACCTTTGCGGTTGGCGAGATCTCAAACGATGCGAAAGAGATTATAAAGATCACCGAGGAGTCCTTCTTCAGAGGCTTGCCCCATGCCAAGGTTGGAAATCGTCTTTACGACATTTCAGCAAGGATCCAGCAGCATATCGAAAGAAACGGCTTTAGCGTCGTAACCGATTATGTTGGACATGGCGTTGGCAGAGAGCTTCACGAAGATCCCAGTATTCCAAATTACGGAAGACCGGGCACGGGCATAAGACTTCGCCAGGGCATGACCCTTGCGGTCGAGCCCATGGTCACAGCCAAGAGTCCTTCAGTCAAGGTGCTTGACGATCACTGGACGGTTGTGGCAAGGGACGGACTGCAGTGTGCACATTACGAGAATACGATCCTCATTACTGAGGGCGAGCCTCGTGTGCTTACGTTAAAGGATTGAAAATGAAATTCTCAATCGGTGACGTAGTAATATCAGTCGCAGGGCACGACGTTGGAAGCATCTACGTTGTGGTCGGCGAAAGTCAGGATAGAATACTGCTGTCTGACGGAAATATCAAGAAGCTTGAAGATCCTAAAAAAAAGAACCCCGCTCACGTTATCTTGATGACAAAGGGTGACCCCCAAGTGGAAAAAATGATAACGGAGCAAACGGGACCTTTTTACAGACCGGGCAAAACTTATAATGCGTTCATCAGAAAGCTTATAAAGGCTGCCGCGAGTCAAACAAATAACAATTAAGAGGTATTTTGCGTGAGTAAGAATGATGTAGTTGAATTAGAAGGCGTTGTAATGGAAGCATTACCGAATTTCACATTCAAGGTACAGCTCGAAAATGGTCATGTGGTAACGGCTTACGTTTCCGGCAAGATGAGAAACAATTTCATCAAGATCGTTTCAGGTGACAGAGTTACAGTTGAGCTTTCCTTGTATGACTTGAATTTGGGCAGAATTACAAGAAGAGGAAAATAATTAATTAATAAGTGAAAGGAGCGGGCAGATCTTTTGGATCGCCCCAAGTAGAAATATGAAAGTTAGACCTTCTGTTAAGAAGATGTGTGATAAGTGCAAGATCATTAAGCGTAACGGCAAGGTAATGGTTGTTTGCTCCGAATCACCTAAGCACAAGCAGAGACAGGGCTGATAAAAGTTTAACACTTTATCGCCAATTAACACAAAAATTAAATTTTTTAACTATACGGAGGTATAAGAATGGCGCGTATATCCGGTGTTGACCTTCCCAAGGAAAAAAGAGTTGAGATAGGGTTAACGTATATTTATGGTATCGGCAAGGCAACTTCTGACGAGATCTTGAAAAAGACTGGTATTGACCCGGACAAAAGAGTCAAGGATCTTACGGATGACGAAGTAGCAGTTTTGAGAAACTACATTGAACACAATTTGCAGGTAGAAGGTGACCTCAAGAGACAGGTTGCTCTCAACATCAAGAGACTTGTTGAGATCGGCTGCTTCAGAGGACAGAGACACAGAAGAAATCTCCCCTGCAGAGGACAGAGAACCAAGACCAACGCTCGTACGAGAAAGGGTCCCAAGGTAACTCGTGTTAAGTCTAAGAAGAAGTAATAAAGGAGGGCATTAACAATGGCTAAGGTTGCTAAGAAAACTACAAGAAGAGTTGAAAAGAAAAACATTGAAAAAGGTGCTGCACATATTACTTCTACATTCAACAATACGATCGTAACGATCACAGACGTACAAGGTAATGCAGTATCCTGGGCAAGCGCAGGTGGACTCGGATTCAAGGGATCCAAGAAGAGCACACCCTTCGCAGCACAGATGGCAGCAGAAACAGCTGCAAAGGCAGCTATGGAGCACGGCATGAAGACTGTTGAAGTTTTCGTAAAGGGCCCCGGCGCAGGCAGAGAATCTGCAATTCGTTCATTGCAGGCAACAGGCTTGGAAGTTACTCTCATTAAGGACGTAACACCCATTCCTCACAATGGTTGCAGACCGCCTAAGCGCAGAAGAGTATGATGGAGGATTAAGAAATGGCAAGATATACAGATTCACAGTGCAGATTGTGCAGAAGAGAAGGACAGAAGTTGTTCCTCAAGGGTGATAGATGCTATTCAGACAAGTGCTCTTTCGCTAAGAGACCTACACCTCCCGGACAGCATGGCGCAACAGCTAAGAGAGGCGGCGCTAGTAACTATGGCACACAGCTCAGAGAAAAGCAGAAGGTTAGACGTATCTACGGTGTACTCGAAGGTCAGTACAAGAGATGCTTTGCACAGGCAGAAAAGATGCCCGGCATGGCTGGTGAGAACTTCCTTTCATTGCTTGAGAGAAGACTTGATAACGTAGTTTTCAGAATGGGCTTTGCTAATTCCAGAAACCAGGCAAGACAGCTTGTGAACCACGGCCACTTTATGGTTAACGGTCACAAGGTTGACATACCGTCATATATTATCGCAATTGGCGATACAGTATCAGTTCGTGAGCGTAGCGCAAGCGGTGCATTCTTCACAAGCATCAAGGAAGGCGCTAAGAAGACAACTCCTGCATGGGTTGCTGTTGATTACGAAAAGCTCGAGGGTAAAGTTGTTACAGCTCCCAAGAGAGAAGATATTGACTTTGATGTTCAAGAGAACCTTATCGTTGAGTGGTATTCTAAGTAATTATAATGCCGTTTAACACAGTTATTACGACAAGGAGGGCGTATTATGTTAGATTCAGAAAAACCGAGAATAGAGATAGTTGAGCACAGACCTGAAGAGAACTACATGAAATTTGTAGTTGAACCGTTGGAAAAGGGCTTCGGCACAACTCTTGGCAATGCTTTGAGAAGAGTTATGCTTTGGTACGTACCCGGCGCTGCGGTTAAAAACATTAAGATCGACGGTATTATGCACGAGTTTTCTACAATTCGCGGTGTAAAGGAAGATGTTGTTGACATTATACTGAACCTTAAAACTCTTGCAATTAAAATGACTGACGAGGGTCCGAAGACAATGCGCATCAGCGCAAAGGGTCCCTGCACTGTAACAGCTGCTGATATCGAATCCGATATCGAGGTTGAAATAGTAAATAAGGATCTCCACATAGCTACTCTTAACGAGGATGCTGATTTCTACATGGAAATGACAGTAGATAAGGGCAGAGGCTTTGTGGTTGCAGAAAAGAATAAGGAAGACATTATCGGTCTTATCCCGATAGATGCCGTTTACTCACCTATCACTAAGGTAAACTTCTACGTAGAGGATACACGTGTTGGTAACGTAACAGACTATGACAAGCTCACACTTGAAGTTTGGACAAACGGCGCTATTGAGCCCCAGGAGGCAGTAAGCTATTCTGCAAAGGTTCTTTGCGATTATTTGGGATTGTTTGTAGACTTGACGGACACAAGCGAAACATTTGAAGTTGCTAAGGTAGAGAGCGATTCAACATCTAATAAGATGGCTGACATGCCTATTGAAGAGCTTGAATTGTCGGTTCGTTCGTACAATTGTTTGAAGCGTGCAAACATCAACACTATCGGTGAGCTTTTGCTCAAGTCCGAAGAGGAAATGATCAAGGTTCGTAACCTTGGTAAAAAGAGCTTGGACGAAGTGATGCAGAAATTGCAGTCACTTGGTTTTACACTGAAAAAATCAGAGGAATAAACCTCATAAAAGTTTAATATCGTTGAAAGGAGAGGCTTTTCAAGTAACATTGAAATAGCGACTTTAATTGTGGGTACAAGAAAGTTAGGCAGAAACAGCAGTCAGAGACGTGCAATGCTCAGAGGTCTTGCAACAGATTTGCTTTGGTACGGTAGAATTACTACAACTGAAGCTCGTGCTAAGGAACTCAGAGGCATTGTTGATTCACTCTTGACATTGGCTATTAACAACTACGACAAGACTGTAAAGGTTACCAAGAACGTTAAGGACGAAAAGGGTGCTGTTACAGCAGTTGAATTCGAGAACGATGCTCCCGAGAAGCTCAACGCAAGAAGAAAGATCATGGCTTACGTTTATGATAAGAAGGAAGAGAAGCTTGCAACAGAAACAAGAGTTGAGTATGCTGAAAGAACAAAGGATGCTAAGCATCCTCTCGTAGAGAAGATGTTCAGAGAATACGGTCCTAAGTACAGAGCGCGTAATGAAGAAAAGAATTGCGCAGGCGGCTATACAAGAATCATTAAGATGGGACCCAGACGTGGCGACAACGCAGAAGAAGTTATTATTGAGTTGGTTTAATATTTAGCTTTTTTAACCCGATTGGAAGAAATTCCGATCGGGTTCTTTTTTATACTTGATTTATTTTGACTTTTATGGTACAATATACAATGTATAAAAATATTATAAGGTAAAGTACCTTGATATTGAGTATTCGCCGTTAAAATATGCAAAATTTTGCGTACCGAGCTTTCGGGCATCACTTGGCTCATCATTCAGCCTTGCGATCGGCTTTTTTCGGGGTGCTCTTTCATCATTGTACCTAAGGGTCTTTTTATTTAATGGATGAGCATAGTATATCCTTGATTATTATTGTAGTGTGCGTGATCTTATCCGCATATTTTTCCGCAACGGAAACGGCGTTTTCGTCGCTCAATAGAATCAGGATAAAGAACATGGCAGAAAACGGAAACAAAAGAGCAAAGCTTGTACTTGACATGACAGAAAATTATGACGCAATGCTCTCAACAATTCTCATCGGCAACAATATTGTTAATATTGCATGCGCTTCACTTGCAACGCTTTTATTTGTTGCTTTGTGCGGTGAAGAATCCGGTCCTACGGTGTCAACGGTTGTTATGACGTTGGTTGTATTGATATTCGGTGAAGTATCGCCAAAGAGCATCGCAAAGGAATCTCCTGAGAAATTTGCAATGTTTTCAGCACCCTTTTTAAGATTGCTGATGGTTATTTTTACTCCGTTTAACTACCTGTTCAAGCAGTGGAAAAAATTTATATCCTTGATATTCAAGTCCAAGGACGATAGGTCCATCACAGAAGAGGAGCTTCTCACAATAGTTGAGGAGGCTGAGCAGGAAGGTGGAATCGACGAGGGAGAAAGCTCGCTTATCAAGAGCGCGATAGAATTCTCAGAGCTTGAAGCACAGGATATCCTTACTCCCCGTGTTGACATTGAGGGTGTATCCACTGAAGCTACAAAGGAAGAGGTTGCAGAAATTTTTACACAAACGGGGTTTTCCCGACTTCCTCTTTATGAAGACACTATCGACAGAATTGTCGGCATTGTGTACCATAAGGATTTTTACAATTACGTATATGGCACCGATAAAGAGATATCGTCCATTGTGCGTCCTGCAATTTTTACCACAAAAAATACAAAGATCGATGCTTTACTCAAGGAATTGCAAAAGCAGAAGCTTCATATTGCAGTTGTGCTTGACGAATACGGCGGCACAGTTGGTATTGTAACTCTTGAGGATATCCTTGAGCAGCTTGTTGGTGACATCTGGGATGAGCACGACGAGGTAACAAAAGAGTTTGAAAAAATATCGGACACAGAGTACGTTATTTCGGGTAGCGCCTCCATAGATGAAGTGTTCGATGAATTGGGTGTTGATATTGATGAGGAGCTTGACATTCTCACCGTCAGCGGTTGGGTAATGGACGTGCTCAGTAAGATTCCCGATGTTGGCGATTATTTTGAATATCAGCATTTGAACGTTACGGTTATAGAAATGGATGACAAGCGAGTTGAAAAGATCCGTATCGTCATTGACCCTGCAAGAATCGTTGAAGAAGAATGAGGTGTAATTTTGAGCAAATTATTGACTGAAATGGTTGACTTTGCCAAGCAAGGCGCAGGCGTTGTATACAATATATCCGAAATACATAATTCAAGGCAAGAAACCGTAACCGTCACCCCTGCAAATCCGTGTCAGAATTGCTATTCTGTTGCAAAGGCTTTTACGGTCACTGCTATCGGCTTGGCTGTTGATGACGGCTTGTTGTCAACGGATGAGAGAATAGTTGATATTTTTGCAGACGAATTACCCGAAAATATGGACCCGCGCTGGGAAAATATGACAGTGCATCACGTGTTAAAGCATTGCGCAGGCTTTAGCGGTGGATTTATGGATATAGACTGTGTTGACGCTAACACCTTTGGCGATGATTACTTAGATTATCTCTTTAAGACTCCGTTGACGTATTGCCCCGGGCAGGGATATGCATACAGCGACGCCGCGTTTTATCTTCTTTCAAGAGTCGTAACCAAAAAAACGGGCAGATTGATGGATGAATACATGTGGGAACGAGTATTTTATCCGCTTGCTTTCAGAGAAGTGGCTTGGAGTAAATGCCCAAAGGGCTACCCAATGGGTGCAACAGGGTTGTATATCTACACCGAGGACATGGCTAAGCTTGGTGAGGTGTATGTAAACGGCGGACTTTATAACGGCAAGAGAATTCTTTCCGAGGAGTGGGTGAATATTGTAAAATCCCGTGAGTATGAATTCCACAAAATATCGGACGATAAATGCTACGGCAAAGGCGGAATGCGAGGTCAAATGCTCCTTTTCTTCCCCAAAACAAAGCGCGTTGTGGCGTGGCATTCCTATGAAGGCCCCGACCTTACAAGCTGGATAAAGCAAAATATTGACCGATTTAACTAAAAACAAATAAGGGCATCTACGATAGTTGTAGATGCCCTGTTGTCTTAAAACACAACCTTAAATACGTTTTTACCCTCTTTGGGTATCTCATATTTCTTCTCAAGAGCAGGTCCGCAAGAGTGCGAGCCAACTCCGCGCATTGCAATGTCAATACAAACGTTAACAAAATCGTTTTCTTTCAACTCAAAGTCGTGAGCCGTGGTGGTCAACTGCTTTGTAGTGTACGGATTCACAGAGAAAGAGAACAAATTTTCCGCCGTCAAGCTGAAAAGTCCGCAAACGTTTACATACTTGCTTGCAAAATGGCTTCCCGATTCCTGCGGACGTACGTAGCCGTGCTCGTAATTCTCATTTGCCGAGCTCTTGAAGTAGCCGTAATCGCATGCAACGTGCTTGTCGATATAGCTCTCGTAAGGTCCGTAACCGACGTATGAGAATTTATTATAAGCCTTGTCGATTCCAAATTCAACGCCAAATCTCGGGAGGTTTTTTACGTAATCAGCAATTTTGTACGATATACTCATCAAAAGCTCGTTGCCATTGACCTCGTAATCAATACCAAACTCAACCGCGGGTAAAAGGCAATTTGCAGCCAATGCGCCACTAAAGCTGTATCCGTTGGGGGTCTTTTGGCATGAGAAAATATGCGGTTTACATTCGGGTAGCTTGCAGCGTCCGTTCCAATCCGAAAGAAGATTTCTGTCATTGTCCGTATATCTTGTAAAGTTGAAGTGCATCGGCGTGCGCAGCACCTCAACGCCGTCAGCTTTTATTGACGTCAATTGACCTGTGTGCTCGTCTGCCTCAATAACGATATTGCTTGCATTAAGGCTCTCGTCGCACGGTATTTCAACATCAATAATGGGCGAAGCCTTCTTGCCGCCGTAAACTGCCTGAACCTCGCGCGATGCGGATTTAAATTTTCTGTCCGTAGTCAAAAGTCCGTCGCAACAAAAATTGCCGTCATGCTCTTTTTCGCCAAAATCGCCACCATAAAGGAACCCCTTTTGGGTCCTTATGGCGTGATCAGCCCATTCCCAAACAAATGCGCCCATCATCTGCTCATTTGCGTTTATCATTTCCCAATAATCTTTAACGTCCCCGCAAGAATTACCCATCGCGTGAGTGTATTCGCACAGCACAAAGGGGCGATCTTCATTCGGGTCATCCAAAATATGCTTTTGGATGTGCTCATAGTTGGAGTACATAGCGCTTGTAATGTCTATAAGCTCGCTGTGATAATACTTTTCTTCAGCGCTTAGTACACCCTCGTAATGTATCGGACGATCATCCCTTGCCCTTATGTATTTTGCGCCGTCAATAAACGCCTCGCCAAATGAGCTTTCGTTTCCGAGCGACCATATTATTACGCTCGGACGATTCTTGTCGCGCTCAACGAGAGCCTTGTGCCTGTCGGTTATTCCGGGCTTAAGAATGGGGCTGTTTGCGTATTCCTGCCATTGTGCGTTGGAGTATCCGCCGTCCCTTGTGCATGCGCCGTGCATTTCAACGTCCGCTTCATCCATTACGTAAATGCCGTAGTGATCGCAAAGCTGGTAGAATTCCGGTCTGTTGGGATAGTGGGAAGTTCTTACCGCGTTAACGTTCATTTCCTTCATGAGCTTAATATCCCTTACAAGGTCGTCAAGGCTGACTGTTGCGGCGGTGTCGCAATTAAAATCATGGCGATTAACACCCTTTAGCTTTACAGCTTTACCGTTGATTTTGAATACCTTGCCGTCTATAAAAACTTCTCTGAAGCCGACCTTTTCTTCTATTTTTTCACCGTTGCAATGAAGCATTAGTGTATAAAGAGTTGGATCTTCAGCCGTCCAAGGACATACGTTTTCAATCTCAAACGTAACAGTCTGATTTGCGGGCGCAATTTTTTTGCTACCCTCAAATTCGCATGAGATATCAACGTCGCTTTCGTTTATAAACTTCAAAACGCCGTTATTGCCTATGATATTTGTTTTGATCTTGTAATCCGTAATATGCTTTTCGGGGCGCGTAAGCAGATAAACGTTTCTAAAAATGCCCGAGAATCTGAATTTATCCTGGCATTCAATGTATGAGGACAAGCACCACTTCAAAACGAGCACGTCAAGAGTGTTTTTGCCGTCAACCACAAGCTCAGTAATATCAAATTCGCTCGTGGCATGAGATATCTGTGAAAACCCCTTAAGTTTTCCGTTAACGTAGAGATAAAATGCTGAATCAACGCCTTCAAAATTGAGGTAGTATTTTTCGCCGTCCTTTTTATTCAGCGCAAAATCTCGTCTGTAATGCCAGCACGGGTTGTCGTAGGCAATGCGCGGAAACAAAACAGGGAAGGGGTATCTCACGTTAATATACTGAATTTGATCGTATCCGTGCATCTGCACGCATGACGGCACGGGAATCTCGTTTTCAAGCTGTTCGTTCAAAACAAAATCATCAACGTGAGCGTGTTGCTTTATCTGCCACATACCGTCAAGTGATAAAAAACGGGAGCTTTTTGTCCTGTCTTGAATTCCATATACGGTATTTATAATATCACCCTCACCAAAGGGGATATAATAGCTTCGGTGAGGGGTAGTGCCAATTCTGTTAAGGCTTTCGTATTCTTTCATATTATTTGTCAAGCAATTCGTCGATCAATGTCGAAACGTAGTCGCAGTAAAGAGAGCCGATAAACGCAGCGCCTGCGGCTGTGGGATGCACGCCGTCAGCGGCAAAGTCGAGCGGATCGTTGCCAACGTAAGCGGATGCCAAATGTCCGTCCGTGGGGAGGTAAACGTCAGCAAATTCTCTTGCAAGCTTACGAACGATCAAAATTTTGGGATCAAGGTCTTCACGGAAGAAATCCTTTTCTGTGCCGGGGATGAGGAAAGGCTCGATCATAAGGATCTTTGCGTGAGTCTTTTCCTTTATTGCTGTGAGCACTGTGCGATAACGCTCCTCAAAAAGCTCGTTTGAGAGCCACTGCTTGCCGTCAGAGTAATGCCAAACGTCATTAATACCGATCATGATAGAAACGATATCGGGATCAATGTCGATAAAATCGCTCTGCAATCTTTCAACAAGGCCCCTTGTCTGGGCTCCGCCTATACCGAGGTCAATGAATTCAAAATCAACGTCTGGGTATTTTTCTTTGATATATTCAGCGGCATACTTGGGGTAGCCGTTGCCGAGGTCGTGATAGTCCTCTCTGTTTCTTCCTGCATCCGTGATGCTGTCACCTTGAAAAAGTATCTTCATATCATTGTTTTCCTTTCTTTTGTGCCGTGTGTGGCTAACTTCAATAAGATTATATCACACTTTCAAATTAATTTCAATCAAGTTACGTAGATTTTTTAATAAAAAAGCTTAAAACCCCCTGACATTTAAGACGCACTATGCTATACTTAATACACAAGGGAAATTATCCCAACAAAGTGCCGAAATGACACTTGAATTATTCGCGTAACCAACGCACGGAGGCACTATTTTAATTAGTGTGGCTCCGTGCGGTCTTTTTTTAGGAGGCAAATATGAAACTTAACATCATTCATTTGGTTGCGACGGAGAAAAAAGCCTTCTCCAGTGGGAGAACAATGTCGCAAGCGACAACCGAGTTTTGCGAAGCAAAACATCAAGGTGTCGCGCATAGCGTGACGGATGAGGTGTAAATCACACACCCGATGTGGTCGATTCGTGAATCACCCCTACAGATTTTGCGCATTCATTTGACAGAAAGTCATTAATCTCGTAGGGGACGACGTCCTCGGCGTCCCGCTTTACTTAACCGCACCCCGTAGGGACGACCATTGGTCGTCCGCCTTACCTGTGCATTCATTCGAAAAACGACATTGATTTTGTAGGGACCGGCGTCCTCGACGGTCCAAAGCCTTCCTCCGGGAGGAAGGGGGACCACGGAGTGGTGGAAGGAGACTACCCCTCAGTCAGCCTTGCCGGCTGACAGCTCCCCTCACAAGTGGAGCCTAGCGTGTTGTGCGTTTTGTAGGGGTCGGCATCCCCGACGACCCATGCACCCTCACACCCCGTAGGGGAGGGGCTTGCTCCTCCCGCATTCTTTACCTAAAATCATGGTCAACATAGCCTTCTACAGCGGGAGAACAATGTCGCAAGCGACGGAGAAAAAAGCCTTCTCCAGTGGGAGAAGGTGTCGCGCGTAGCGTGACGGATGAGGTGTAAATCACGCGTCCGATGCGGTCGATTCGTGAATCACCCCAACGGATTCTGCACATTCGTCCGACAAAACCTCATTAACCTTGTAGGGACTTCGCGTCCTCGACGGTCCGTTTCGCTTAACCTATTTCCACCGCAAACGGCGGGAGCAAGCCCCGTCCTACGTTACGCACCTGTACCCTCGGCTCCCTTGCCTAAATGGGAACAACGGATACCGGTGGTATACGTGGGATTTCGCGTAGCGAAAGACTGAGGGATTGTAAACAATGCAATACAATCTTATTTGAATTGCATCCCTGTAAGTATTGTCCCCCCATTCCCGTTAACCGGAACTAACCGGAACTTCACCGGAATTTCAGACGAAATCCGCAGGAAATCCCCTTTCCTCTCGTTCCTGATTTTTCTGCTTTTCCCCGCATTTTCTTCCTTCCCCCACAGGAACACCCTGCTCTTGCTTACCTTCCTCATTTTTGACCCCTGTCTCCCGTCCCTTAAAATTTTTTCTACCCTTTGATACGATATTGAATAATTACAAAAAATGTGTTATAATACGTTATGCAGCGTTAGCTCGTTGCAATCACTTTATAAACGGAGAAATACTATGGATATTAATTATTTGTTTGACCCTAACGAAAAACCCCTCGACAGATTGGTTACTGACGGCGGATATTGCGGTATTATGCGTACTATCGCTTGCATAGGCGACAGCCTCGCATCCGGAGAGCTTGAATCACGTGACGAAAACGGCAATCCCGGCTGGCACGACATTTTTGACATCTCCTGGGGACAATACCTCGCGCGTATGGCGGGACTTAAAGCTTACAATTTCTCAAGAGGCGGCATGACAGCAAAGGAATACATCAATTCTTTTGCCGATACTATGGGCTATTGGGATAAGGACCTCGCGGCTCAGGGCTACATCATTGCTCTTGGCGTAAATGATATATTGAATTGCCATTGGCCCGTTGGCTCAGTTGACGATATTTGCTTGGAAGACTATACAAAGAATAATACAACATTTGCAGGCTACTACGGTCAGATAATCCAGCGTTACAAACAGATCCAGCCCGATGCAAAGTTCTTCCTCGTTACTTTCCCCAAGGGCGAGGGCACAGAAAATGGCGACGAACACAGAGCGCTTCTTTACAGCTTGGCAGAATTGTTTGATAATTGCTACGTTATAGACCTCAGAGAATACGGTGTCGAATATAATGCAGACTTCAGAAAGAAGTTCTTTGTCGGCGGTCACATGAATTCTGCGGGTTATTTGTTCACAGCGCAGGTTATAGCTTCATATATCGACTATATTATCCGTCACAATATGGAGGATTTCAGTCAGATAGGCTTTGTGGGCACACCCCATAAGTATATTTATTGATAAAAATATGGATATAAGCTATTTGTTTGACCCTAACGAAAAGCCGCTTGACAGATGGGTTACAGACGGCGGATACTGCGCTATTTTGCGCACAGTTGCATTTATTGGCGACAGTCTTTCCTCGGGCGAGTTTGAATCACGCGATGTAAATGGCAACGCAGGCTACCACGATTATTTTGAATATTCATGGGGGCAGTATATCGCGCGTATGGCGGGGCTTAAGGCTTACAATTTTTCCGAGGGTGGAATGACTGCTGAAAAGTACGTCAATAAGTTTGCGGACGAAAAGGGTTTTTGGGATAAGTCGCTGGCAGCGCAAGCATATGTCATTGCGCTTGGTGCAAATGACCTTATAAACGGAAGTATTAACGATGTTTGCGTTGAGGATCACACAAAGAATGCCCCAACGTATGCGGGATATTATGCACAGATAATTCAGCGCTACAAGCAGATCCAGCCCGACGCTAAATTCTTTCTTGTTACTTTCCCAAAATGCAACTGCGACAGCAGGGATATCCTTCAACGCAGTATTCTGATGGATATTGCCGAAAAGCTTGATAATTGTTACGTTATTGACTTGCAGGAATACAGCCCTGAGTATAATGACGATTTCAGAAAGAGGTTCTTTGTTGGCGGACATATGAACGCGGCAGGATACTTGTTTACTGCCGAGATGATCGCATCCTATATCGACTACATTATCCGTCATAATATGGAGGATTTCAGTCAGATAGGCTTTGTGGGCACGCCTTATAAGTACGTAAAGTAAGGAGATGTTTTGATGCAAAAATATAGGTTAACTATATTTTCATGTTTTTTAAGTTATATTGTGCAGGCGGTGATAATAAATTTTGCGCCACTGCTATTTTTGACGTTTCAGGATGAATTTGATATAAAACTTGAGCAGATAACGCTTTTGGTTACGTTGAATTTTGTTACACAGTTACTCACGGATCTTGCATCCTCAAAGTTTATACATAAGATAGGCTACCGCAAGGGTATGCTTTTAGCGCATGGGTTTGCATTTACGGGTATGGTGCTGTTGACATTCCTGCCGAATATTCTTGGCGGATTTGTGGGCTTGCTCATTCCGGTAATAATATACGCTATGGGCGGTGGATTGCTTGAGGTGTTGGTAAGTCCAATAGTTGAAGCTTGTCCCACCAAAAACAAGGCGGGAATAATGAGCCTCATGCATTCTTTCTACTGCTGGGGTGTGGTGGCAACGGTGCTTCTGAGCACGGGCTTTTTCGTTTGGTTCGGGATAAGTAATTGGCGTTTTATGGCACTTGTGTGGGCTTTGCTTCCACTGACATGCTTTATACTTTTCTTAAAGGTGCCGATTTATCATATAAATCCCGAGGGCGAGGACAAGCCGAATTATAAGGAGCTCTTTACACAAAAAATATTCCTTGTTATGCTGGTGCTCATGCTTTGTGCAGGTGCGAGTGAGCTTGCGGTTGCGCAATGGGCTTCTACGTTTGCAGAAACAGCTTTGGGTCTTGACAAGACAATGGGTGACCTTCTTGGTGTTTGCGGATTTTCTTTAACGATGGCAATAGCCAGAATGGGTTATGCTAAGTTCAGCGAAAGACTGCCTCTAAAAAAGGCAATGCTGTCTTGCGTGGTGCTGTGCATAATAAGTTATTTGATGATAGGTCTTTCAAGCTCTGCAGTTGTTGGCCTTATAGGTTGTATTCTTTGCGGATTCTCGGTAGGTTTATTCTGGCCGGGAACGTTCTCACTTGCAACGGTTTCGGTAAAGGGCTGCTCAACAACAATGTTTGCATTGCTTGCGCTGGCGGGAGATATGGGCTGCACGTCGGGTCCCACAGTTGTAGGACTTGTGGCGGGCTTGACTCAAAATGGATTCAAAGGCGGAATTCTTGCCTCAGTAGTTTTCCCGATATTGCTTTTGGTGGGATTATTGCTGTTGGGCAAGACAAAAGATTCGTCTGAAAATATAAAACACTAACAGGAGAATTTTTATGTCTACACAATTATTGAGATACGATATATACCCGATGGTATATGAAGTTAAAAAGCCCACAAGGCTTTCGATAAGACCGGTAGGACTTCGTCCTTTTGCGGCTAAAGAGCACAAGATCAAGCTTATTTCGCTCGCTGCAGGCTCGGGTTATTCTTATCCCGGGATTACTTGCCAGAGAAGCTATTTTGTAACACCCGATGAAAACGGTATACTCAGTATTGAGTGTGAGTTTGATATGGAGTCTGAATACTTTGTAAGAGTTTACTGCGGCGACAGCTATATAACACAGCTCAGCGTTTATGCGGTGGAATCAGATCTTGCATCAAGAATGCCCAGAGTTGGCGATCTTCATATGCACACCTATCGCTCCGACGGCAGAGAAGCACCCTGGAAGGTTGCCGCTGATTACAGATCCTATGGCTACGACTTCCTTGCGATCACAGATCACAACCGCTATCATCCCTCACTTGAAGCTCAATTTCTTTATAAGGATACGGACATGTTCTTGACGATAGTTCCCGGTGAGGAGGTTCATCTGCCCGGAAACCCCGTTCACATCGTAAACTTCGGCGGAAAGTTCAGTATCAATCATATGATTGAGAATGATCGCGACAATAATGAGATGTATTCAATTCCCGAGGAGGATCGCCCCGAATACTTAAGACGCGCAATGGATATGAATGATTGTCCCGACATTATAAGCGTTGAGGAGTATCAGCGCCAGGTAAACGAACTTGCAGAAACTCTTGATATCCCCGAGGGCATTGACAAGTTCCATTATGCCGCTTGCTGTTGGATATTCAACAAGATAAGAGAGGCCCAAGGTCTTGGAATTTACGCTCATCCGTACTGGATAGCGGACGTTTTCCAGATATCCGAGGTGTTCAACGAGTTCATGCTTGACACTCATCCCTTTGACGCATACGAGGTAATGGGTGGCGAGAGCGAATACCACATGAACGGTCTTCAGGTGGCGCAGTATTACAATAAGCTCCAAAAGGGCACGGATTCCGACTACCCCATCGTAGGCAGCACGGATACTCACTCGACAGCAATGTCAAATTCTCAGGGCCACGTTACAAGAACGATAGTATTCACTCCCAAAAATGACAGAGAGTCAATTATCGACTCAATCAAGCAAAAATACAGCATTGCGGTTGACACAATGTCCAAGGAGGTTCGCCCCATTGGTGACTTCAGACTTGTAAAATACGCATGGTTCTTGCTTGAGCATTATTACCCTGCACACGATGCTGTTGCGGCAGAGGACGGCAGAGCAATGCATGCTTACAGCTTTGCGCTTGATAATGATGAAAAAGCATTCTATGCCGAAAAGATCGCACAGTGCAAAAAGGAACAGGAAAGACTTGAGAAAAAATATTTTGCGTTTGCGTGAAAATAATAAAGGCCATCGGTTGGCGTGAGTCCCATAACGAAGTTTTAACAAAAAGCACTTATGATAACGAATAAATCGTTTGTCATAAGTGCTTTTTCTTTACTTTTGTACTCAACTTCGATAGTCAGAGTGAAGTTTTTGCTGTCGCAAAAGTGAAGTTGCTAAACAAAATATAATTTTGTTTAAGCAATGAAGTTTGTACTACGTACAAGTGAAGTTAAGTTTGCCAACTTTACCGTAGGTAAAACTTCACTATCCAAAGGATAACTTCACTTACGCAGTAAACTTCACTTGCCCATAAGGGCAAACTTAGTTAA
>SVGF01000021.1 GCA_015056475.1 Clostridiales bacterium | reverse complement strand
TACAGCGGGGCCCTTATCCATTGCCGTAACCTTTGCGTTTTCGTCAACTCCGGGGACGTCTGCACAAGTCGTACCCTCAACGATAATTGCGATATCCGGTCTTACGCCGTATGCGGCAACGCCTGCACCGCGAGTGCCGACTTCTTCCTGAACAGTAAAGCAAGCGTATATATCGTCATCATAATCGTTCTTGAGTAGCTCAAGCAAAGCTCTGCAACCAAGACTGTCGTCAAGTGCTTTACCCTTCATCTTGTTATCGCCCATATCCTCAAACTCGGTTGTGAATGAAATATAATCGCCAACCTTAACACCTGTTGCATCCTTACTTGAAGCGCCGACGTCAATATACATCGAAGCCATGGGAACAACGTTTCCTCTTTCAGCAACGGACTGAAGGTGTATAGCCTTAATTCCGAATACACCAAGGATCTTATCCTTACCGATTCTTACTCTCTTAGCAAGAAGTACTCTTTGATCGATTCCGCCAACGGGCTTGAATCTGATGAAGCCGTTTTCTTCGATGTAGGAAACTATAAATCCGACCTCATCCATATGTGCGGCAAGCATTACCTTGCGCGCTGACGTCTTGCCCTTTTTGTATGCGATAACGTTACCGATCTTGTCTACCTTTACTTCGGCGTACTTGGATGCCTCTGCAATTATGATATCTCTTATTTCTTTTTCATTTCCTGAGACGGAATCACATTCGCTAAGTTTTTTTAATAACTCGTCCATTGCTGCCAATCCTCCTCAAGACTTGCTATAAACAGGGCTATCATTTTGCCTGCTGTGTCAACCGTTTTGGGGTTGATGACTTCGTTTGGTGTATGCATATATCTGAGCGGTATGCTGAGCAATACGGACGGCACACCGTCGCGTGATACCTGCAAAGCTCTTGCGTCCGTACCCGTTGGTCTGGGGCAAGCCTCGATTACGTAACCGATATTGTTTTCATCCGCTACGTCACACATTTTTTTGCAAAGCGTGGGATGAATGTTGGGACCGACAGTAACGGAGATACCCTTATCCATCGGGACTGTGTTACCCGTTGCAACGGACGCGTCCGGTGTACTGCCGTGTGTAACGTCGATCGCTATGCCAACGTCGGGTGCGTACTTATATGCAAGCATCGTTGCGCCCTTAACGCCTAGCTCCTCCTGGACTGTTGCACCGAAATAAACGTCTGCACCGAACTTAAGCTTTTCAAGCTCTCTCATTGCTGCAAGAAGTATTGCAACGCCTGCTCTGTCGTCCATAGCCTTGCCCATTACGTAGCCGTTTTTAAGCTCTGCAAGCGGGCTGTCGTAGGTTACTATGTCACCGATATCAATAAGCTCCTTAGCATTTGAAAGACCTGTGTCGATGTAAAGATCGTCAAGAGGAATGCTCTTGTTCGTTTCATCGGCAGTCATAATGTGCGGGGGCTTAGCTCCGAAAACGCCTCTTATCTCCTTTTTGCCGTGGATAAGCACTTCCATTCCGGGGAAAAGCCTTACGTCCATACCTCCGTTTGTCACGACCTTAACAAACCCGTTATCATCAACGGATTTAACTATAAAGCCTATCTCATCCATGTGGGCACAGATGAGTATCTTTGGCATTTTGTCGGAATACTTATCTCCTTTTACTCTTGCTACCACGTTGTAGTAAGCATCAACAGTAACGTCGTCGGTATATTTTTGAAACTCTTCTTTTATAAGCTGTGCAACGGATTCCTCGTAGCCGGACGTGCCGACCGCTGTGCCGATGCGTGTTAAAAAATCCTTTGTCAAAATTTCCTCCGATTGTCACTACGTCAATATAAACCGTGTAAATTGATCAATATTAACGTTGACTTATTAATTATGAATCCATTGTATCACAAATGCCTTTAAAATTCAATAGATTTAATTGCAAAATTATGAATTTTTTATTAACATTTTGTCAATATAAATATCTCCAAAGCTTCAACCTGCCTCGTTTACCACATTCTTCTATTAATCCCAATGCTTTTAACGCAAGCATTGCCCACCTTGCTTCCTCAAGCCTTAGTGATGCTGCTTTTGCAAATTCCCTTGCGGTAAACTCCTTGTCTGAAAGCTCTTTGAGCTTGAATACACAAAGGTCAGCCTCCTCGCTTATCCATATCTCCTCCAATATCTCCTCGGGAATGATATCGTATTTACTTGCACGTCGTTTTTTATTACTGCCGTATCCGTCAAGAAGCTTGTATTCAATTCCGTTCATCAAAAGTATGCATACGCTTACGTTTGGCGCGCAAATAAACTGTCTTATTCCATAGATCTCTCTCAATGCGCTGAAAATATTTTTGGGGCGCGTGCTTTTGTGCGGCTCGGATACCTCTCCCGTTTGCGGGTCTATCCAGCGTATGAGCTTTTGCCTGAACAAAGGCAGCACAACTGTTACGTCAGCATCATTTTGGTAAGCGTTAAGTTTTTTTGCAAGCCGCCACGCCTGCTTTGTCTGTATCTCAAAAATGTGCGGATATCCAACGTCATTTATAAGCACGTCCGCAACACAGCCCTTAAATTTTATCTCGTGACAGCTTACGTCTGGGCAAAAATAGAATTTAAGCGCGCTGTGAAGTGTTTTTTCGCTTAAAAGCCCTATTGTATTGCCTTTGTTTTGTAATATTGCCGTATTTACTGCTTTGGCAAGCTGAATATTCTGCTCCTCGTACATGCTGTTGAATCATCCTTTGTGTTATTGCTTTCATTGTAGCACAAAGTGTTTTTAATGTCAATAATCGTGTACTTCAAAATCCTCCAAAATGTTCCTGAATACTCAAGACCTGAAAGGGCAATACTTTATCCGTCAACAAAAATAAGTGAGGGTAAGTATATGGCAGTCAATAAAGTTGAGATAAGCGGAGTAAATACGTCGTCGATGAAGGTGCTGAAGAATAGCGAGATGTCTGCGTTGTTTGAAAGAATGTCAAATGGCGATAAAAGTGCCAGAGAGGAGCTTATATCGGGAAACTTAAAGCTCGTATTAAGCGTTATCAAAAGCTTTACAAACCGAGGTGAAGACGTTAACGACCTGTTTCAGATAGGATGTATAGGACTGATAAAGGCCGTAGATAATTTTGATACTTCACTCGAGCTGTGCTTTTCTACTTATGCCGTGCCGATGATTATAGGCGAATTAAGGCGTTATCTTCGTGACAATTCACCTATAAGGATCAGCAGATCGTTACGTGATCTCGCATACAAGATAATGCAACTGAAGAATCCCGACGGCGAGCTACCGCCCATTGAGGAAATAGCAAAAGCACTCGAAACAGAAAAAGAAATGGTCGTTCTTGCGCTTGAAGCAATGCAGGATACAGTTTCACTCTCGGAGCCTATTTATTCCGACGGTGTTGATTCCATAAGCCTTGAGGATCATCTTTCGGACGACAGGTCCTTGGAGGACGAAACGGCGGACAAAATGTCACTTCAACGAGCACTTGAACGCTTGAACGAGCGTGAAAAAAGAATAATAGATCTTCGTTACACCAAAAGCAGAACTCAAACCGAGGTAGCGGATGAGCTCGGAATTTCTCAGGCACAGGTATCTCGCTTAGAAAAAGGTGCGGTAGAAAAACTCAGAAAATATATTTGAACCGAAATTTATTAAATTTAAGTAAATTTCACTTAAATTTTAAACAATTTTTTAAAATCTGTGGTATAATATAGAAAAATAAAATTATATTGGCTCTTAAGGGTCAAAAGAAAGGTTTTTATTATGCCACTTGTTAATACAAAAGAAATGTTTGCCAAGGCATACGAAGGCGGCTACGCTATCGGTGCTTTCAACGTAAACAACATGGAGATCGTTCAGGGTATCACTCAGGCAGCCAAGGAGCTCAACGCTCCCGTTATTTTGCAGGTTTCTGCAGGCGCACGTAAGTATGCTAACCATACTTACCTCACAAAGCTTGTTGAAGCTGCTATCATGGAAACAGATCTTCCCATTGCTCTTCACCTTGACCACGGCGATTCCTTCGAGCTTTGTAAGGATTGCATCGACGGCGGCTTCTCCTCCGTTATGATCGACGGTTCACACCACAGCTATGAAGACAACGTTGCTCTTACAAGAAAGGTTGTTGAATATGCTCACGCTCACGGCGTTACAGTTGAAGGTGAGCTCGGCAGACTCGCAGGTATTGAGGACGCAGTTAACGTTTCCGCTGAAGATTCTTGCTTCACAAACCCTGCTGAGGTTCAGGACTTCGTAGAAAGAACAGGCGTTGACAGCCTTGCTATCGCTATCGGTACAAGCCACGGTGCTTACAAGTTCAAGCCCGGTCAGAAGCCCCAGCTCAGATTTGACATTCTCCAGGAAGTTTCCGAGAGATTGCCCGGCTTCCCCATCGTACTCCACGGTGCAAGCTCCGTAGTTCCCGAATTCGTTGATATCATCAACAAGAACGGTGGACAGATGCCCGATGCTATCGGTATTCCCGAAGATATGCTCCGTAAGGCAGCTACAATGGCTGTATGTAAGATCAATATCGACTCTGACCTCAGACTTGCTATGACAGCAGCTATCCGTCAGTACATGAATGAGAATCCCTCTCATTTCGACCCCAGACAATACCTTGCTCCTGCTCGTAAGGCTATTCAGGGCATGGTTGCACACAAGATCCTCAACGTTCTCGGTTGCAACGATAAGGCTTAATTGTCTGACTTATAACAAATATCAAGGCAGTATGATGTTTTTGTCATACTGCCTTTGTTTATTCCGTATAGGTGTGTAGTTTGGTGTAAGCCCCCACCGTCAGTCCTGTATATTTCTTAAAAAGCCTGAGCGCGTATTTCTCATCGGTAATTCCTACGCTCTGTGCGAGTTCAAATGAAGTAAGCTTCTTTCGCCAGAGATGCTCTTCCATTTTTTTCACCTTTTCTCTGTTGATGTATTCAACCAAAGTCATATTTGTATACTTCTTGAATAATCTACTAAGATGTGCATAGCTCACGTTAAGGCTTAAGGCAATGTCCTCAACAGCAATAGGTTGCGAAATATGTTCAGCTACGTATTCAAAAGCTTTTCTGCAGTAGCTGATATTTGATACACCGTTTTGTGATGCAGTTTCTGCTAATGCAGACTTATAGCATCTGCCCGTTGCAAAGCTCAAAAGGTTTGTAAGCTCTGCCATCAGCTTTATGTTTGATAACGCTTCACGAGAATTGAATATGTCAATTATTTTGCTTATGCAGGATGTGACGTATTCGGTATCTGCAGTATCAAATCTATCGGGAATTATGGCTGTCAGATCAGTTTGCTCTGCATTATCGGTAACGTATTTTATAACGTCCAATGCGGTAAGGTCCGCTTTTATGTTTGAAGCTCTTATTGCAAACGTAAAATGCCTGTGATAGTCCGAGTCGGTAGAAACTATGTATGGGCGGTGTATTATTGTTGCAACAATCCCCTCATCCTCAACGGTGACGCTATTATTTTGAATATCAAACAGCTTCAGCTTGCCCTTTTTTATCGCCGTGATCTCCAGTATCACGTCATTATCATCCGGTATAATTTTCCAAGCGTTTTTCTTGACGGTCTCATAACAGTGAGCAAAAACGATTTTTGGCATGTTGTCAAAGCTAACCAATATATATTTCATATATTTAACCTCCAGATTGAATAAATAATATCATAATTGTCCACTTTTGTCAAGATATTATGTTGAAAATGATTATGATTAGGTGTAAAATAATTGTGTAATCAATACAAACAGATCAGGAGATATATATGAGATACGTTAAAGAACTCATCAGATCAACTGCAGAAACATTGAAGAAGTCAGTTAAGACTTGCTCCGTTTTGTGTGATGGATTTGTTTATAAGGAATGTTCATATAAATCCGATAATATTATTCCCGCTGTTGACGACACCTGGAAGCAGTTAAAAAAACCTCTTTCAATAGACAATAGCTTTGACCATTGTTGGGTAATTGGCAGAGTAACTATGCCAGAAATCAAGGAATGGGAATATTGTGTTCTTGATCTTTCGATCGGTGACACACCTCAAACCATAGCTTATATTGACGGCAAAATGATACAGGGTCTTGACTATAAGCACCAGACAATAATTCTTGAGCCAAAAAAGACCTATGACGTTGCACTTTACATTTACGAGCCTTCGGCAAGAATGGCTCTGCCCCACGTCAGCATTATTGACCGCAAGATAGAAAAGGCGTATTTTGACTATCTGGTACCTTTTGAGGCTATGGAGTGTCTTGAAGAAAACACTTATGAGTACACAGCTATATCAAAGCATCTTGAAGCGGCAGCACTCATAATAAACCGCTCAAAGGACGGCTCAGACGATTATTATGATTCCGTAATACAGGCTGATGAGTATCTTGAAAATGAGTTCTATGCCAAGGAATGCGGAAAGAATCCTACTGTGGTAAAGACCTTGGGTCATTCACATCTTGACGTTGCGTGGAGGTGGACGGTCGATCAGACAAAAGAAAAAGCTCAGAGGACCTTTGGCTCGGTTGCAGAGCTTATGAAGCACTACCCTGATTACAGATTTATGTCCAGCCAGCCCCAGCTTTTCCAATTCCTAAAGGAAGAAGCTCCCGAGCTTTATGACGAGATCAAGCAACTTGTTGCTCAGGGCAGGATCGACGTTGACGGTGGCATGTGGCTGGAGTCGGACTGCAATATTCCTTCGGGTGAAAGCTTTGTCCGCCAGCTTATATACGGTAAGGATTTTATAAAGAGCGAATTCGGTAAGGACTCAAAGGTACTGTGGCTCCCCGACGTTTTCGGTTACAGCGCGGCGCTTCCACAGATACTCAAAAAAGCGGGTGTTGACTATTTTGTTACGGGCAAGATATCCTGGAGTGACGTAAATTCAATGCCTCACGATTCATTCTATTGGCGCGGAATTGACGGCTCCGAGGTGTTCACGCATTTCTTTACTACCATGGATTTTGAATGTCAGGCGTTCTTCCCCGATGCAACTTTCCCCTACGTGCTTTTTAATGGCTCTATGACACCGCGCGAGGTAAAAAGCTCCTACGACGTTTACAGATCAAAGCAGTTTAACTCCGTAACTCTGCATACATTTGGCTACGGCGACGGCGGTGGCGGACCAACCTATCAGCATATGGAAAAATACAGACGTCTTAATAAGGGTATCCCCGGCATACCTAAAGCTGAGATGACAAAGCTTTCTGACTTTCTTTGTGAGGTAAAGGATAATTTCGATACATCCTGCAAGGCTTTAAGAGAAAGACCTTTGTGGGACGGTGAGCTCTATCTTGAGTATCATCGCGGCACTTACACCACCATCGGTCAAGTCAAGCGCAACAACAGAAAGGCTGAATTTGCACTCCGTAAGGCTGAAACGCTTGCAGCGCTCACTATGCAGATGGGTTCACATTACCCGATGGATGAGTTTGACAGCATGTGGAAGCTTGTTTGTCTTAACCAATTCCACGATATTATACCCGGCTCCTCTATCAAGCCGGTTTACGAAAGATCAAATAAGGAATACCGCCAGGTTCTTGACGGTGCTGAAGCAATAACTTCAAACGCATTGACAGCTATTGCAAATAACGTTAATACAAACGGTGGATACTTGGTTTATAATATGCACTCGTTTGAAAACACGGGACTTGTTGAGTATGACGGCAAGCTGTACGTTGCAAACGATATTCCCGCAATGGGATACAAGGTTGTGGGTGAGCTCAAGAACACAAATAGTGCACGCGTTACCAGCGATACTATAGAGAACGAATTCTTTATTATAAAATTTGAGCCGAACGGCTTTATCAGCTCAATATTCGACAAAGCTGAGAACAGAGAGCTTATAAGAAATGGTGAGCTCGGCAACAGATTGGTTATGTACGAGGATCGCCCTGCATGCTTTGATGCATGGGAAATGTCCCACTACACAAGGCTCAAGCCGCACGAGATGGATGAATGCATATCTATTGAGCCGTACGAAAACGGAGCACTCAAGGGCATTACCGTAAAGTGGAGATTTATGGATTCGACCGTAAGCGAGGATATAGTGGTTTACGACGATATCAAGAGGATCGATATATTCTGTCGTCTTGATATTCAGAACACTCACGTAATACTCAAGGCATTGTTCCCGTTGATATCAGAACCACCAAAACCACAAGTGAGATCCAGTACGGAAACGTTGAAAGAACTTGCCATATGAATACATCCTGGGACGAAGCAAAATTTGAAACCTGCATGCATAAATGGGTGGATGTTTCGGATAACGGCTACGGTGTGTCAATACTCAACGACTGCAAGTACGGATTCAGCTCGTATGACAATACTTTGGCTATAACCCTCGTAAAGTGTGCTGAGTCACCGTACTACGGAGGCGATCTCGGTCACCACGATATATTTTACTCCATCTATCCGCACAAGGGCAACGTTGCTTCCGGTGACACGGTAAAAGAAGCTTACAAGCTTAACGCACCCATGACTGCAATTCGCGCAGAGAAAAACACCGGTTGCACTCTTGCAGACAGCTTCTCGCTCGTAAAGTGTGATAAGGATAACGTGTTTGTTGAAGTCGTAAAGAAGGCGCAGAATCGCGATGCAGTTATCGTCAGACTGTACGATGCTCTCAATATGAGATCAAAGGTAACGCTTGAATTCGGTATTCCCTTTACAAAAGCATATATAACCGACCTCTTGGAAAATATTGAGCAAGAGATTCCGGTGGTGAATAATAAAATAAGCATTGACGTAAAGAATTTCGAGATAGTAACTCTCATGCTCGTAAATGAATAATAGGAGGAAATTATGAGTCTTTCTGAATTGAAAAAAGAAGTTGAGGCAAGAAATTGGCCCCACACAAAAGAAGCATTCCATACGTTGTATGTAAGAGGCTTTGACAAAAATCCCGACCAGTCCAACGTTTTAAGACGAGCTGACGGCATTGTTGAGCTTTTTACCAAGCACAAAAAGAGAATATATGATAACGATATTATTCTCGGCTCTATCGCAGGCATAAGAGATGATGAAAACAGCGATCCGAATGCCGTGCACCGTTATTATAACGAAATAAGGCACAGACATTTTGGTAACTGTTCCGACCATTATGCGCCCAATTACAGACGCTTCCTCAAGGAAGGTATCATTGGCACAAAGGTCAGAATATGGGTTGCAAAGTCAGAATTCAAGGGCAATAAGGCAAAGGAGGATTTCCTTGAGGCGTGCTTGAGATCGATCAACGCACTTGAAACAGTTTTGCGCCAATATGCTGATATGGCTGATCAAGTTGGTAAACATGAAGCTGCCGAGGCTTGTCGTTGGGTTGCAAACGATCCTCCGAGAACTTTCCGTGAGGCGCTTCAGCTTGTATTTATGGTTCATACCATGTTTACTTATGAAAACAGATACGCTATGGCATTCGGCAGAATGGACCAGTACCTCTACCCCTTCTACAAGGCTGATATCGAAAACGGCACTCTCACAGAGGCTGAGGCTGAGGAGATGCTTGCATGTGTATTCTATAAAATGAGAGAAAGACCATTGTATTTCTACGGTGACGACGTGTGCAATATCGCTATCGGCGGTGTAAAGCCCGAGGATGGTACGGATGCTACAAACGAGCTTTCATACGTTATTCTCCACGCTGTTAACGATGCTCATATCCCCGGCCCCAACCTCTCAGCAAGAATTAACAAGGATACTCCCATGGAGTTTATTGACGAGTGCTTGAAGGTCATCGGTACGGGACTTGGCTATCCTGCATTGATGAATGACGGTGCAAATATTCCTGCGCTCGATCGTTACGGTATATATGAAATTGAAGACGTAAGAGATTACAGCATGGTTGGCTGTATTGAAAACTTCATTACAGGTAAGCAGCCACCGTGGTCCGACGGAAGATACAATTCACCTAAATATCTTGAATATGCATTAAACGACGGTAAGAACACCCTCAACGGCAATCAGGAATCAATCCACACGGGTAACGTTGAAGACTTTGAGTCCATGGATGACTTTGTAAATGCTTTCGTTGCACATATGGAAGTGGGTGCAGAAGCATACGTAAGAGATATCCATGCATCCAATGACGTTGATGCTGTAAACCTCCAGCAGCCTTTCCTCTCACTTTTCTGTGACAACTGTATCGAAAGAGGTCTTGACATCAATATGGGCGGTGCTAAGTATCCTGCTGTTCACGGTGCTTGCGCAATGGGTGTAGGTACTGTTGCAGACTCGCTTGCGGCTATTGAAAAGCTGGTATTTACAGATAAGGTCATGACTCTTGCCGAGATGCGAGATATCCTTAATGCTAATTTCGTCGGCTATGAAAAAGAACAAAAGATGATGCTCGATTGCCCCAAGTACGGCAATAACGACGATTTTGTTGACAAGTGGGCAGTTTGGTTTGTTGAAAAACACGCCGAGATATTCGATAAATATCGCACATTCAGCGGCGGTCCGGTTTATATTGCTATTGCTTCCAATACAGCAAATATCCCCGCAGGTCGTGAGATCGGTGCAACTCCGGACGGCAGAGCTTCGCGTGAGCCCTTGAGTGACGCCGCATCCCCCATGCACGGTGTTGACTTTAACGGACCTACTGCGGCACTCCTCTCACTTTCAAAGCCCGACTATAGTTATTCTGCAACCGGTACAGTTGTAAATCAGAAGTATCCTCCAATTATGTTTACCGACGACGAAAAGCGCAAAAAGCTCGGCGCGCTGATAAGAGTTTATTTTAACAGAGGCGGCCAGGAGGTTCAGATCAATTCAACCTCCACCGAGGTTTTGAGAGATGCTATGAAGAACCCTGATAATTACAAGTCTTTGGTAGTGAGAGTTTCGGGCTTCTCTGCATTCTATACAACGCTCGGTAACGAGGTGCAGACTGATATTCTCAAGCGTACGGAGCACGAATCCATATGACGGGACAATTAAGCAGGATACAGAGATTTTCGGTCGGTGACGGTGAGGGAATCAGAAGTACGGTCTTTCTAAAGGGTTGTCCCTTGCATTGCCCGTGGTGTCATAATCCCGAAACACAGCCGATTACCCCTGTTTTGATGTTTTACTCATCAAGATGTACTCTGTGCGGAAAATGTACTCTTTCCTGCCCGAATGGTGTCCACAGCATCATCGACTCAAAACACCTTATCGACAGATCAAAATGTATATCGTGCGGTAAGTGCGTTAAGAATTGCTTTAACGACGCGCTTGATTTAGACGGTAAAACAGTCACCGTTGAAGACGTAGTAAAGATCGTCAGCGAAGATGAGGAATTCTACGCCGCATCAAACGGTGGTGTTACACTTTCGGGCGGTGAACCGCTTTTGCAGCTTGATTTCACTTTGGAGCTTATGAAGCAGCTTTGTGAGGGAGGTATTCACGTGCTTTGTGATACGTCCGCACAGTGTAAAACCGAAGATCTTGAAAGGGTAATTAAGTATTGCAAAACATTTTACGTTGACGTAAAGGCTAATAGCGAAGAATCACACTCAAAAACTGTAGGTGGAAGCTTCAAACGAGTGTTAGAAAACATCACTTTTCTTGTCAATAACGGTTGTGACGTTACCGTAAGGATACCCGTTATACCCAATCATAACGACAGCATTGAATATCTCAAAAAGGTAGCTGAGGCAATCGCACCAACGGGAGTTAAAAAGGTGGATCTTCTACCATTCCATTCGCTTTGTAAATCAAAGTATGAGTCTATCGGAGAAAAGTTTGCATACGGTGACGTAGAATCACTTTCACGTGCGGACGTTGAGCCATTAAAAGCCGCTTTTGATGGTTTTGAGGTAAGAGTAACAAATTAAAAAAGAAGTCGCAGGTACAAATTATATATCCTGCGACTTTGTTATAAAAAGTAAAAGCGCAAGGTATAAAGCGTGATGTTCTTATCGGAAAAAATTGTATAACACACGGTAGGGGCGAACATCCGAGCAAGCTCGGCGGTTCGCCCGCGGGAGACCGAAGGTCTCCCCTACGGATAGAAGAAATTTGCTCAGCAGTAAGCAAATAATTACCCCCGACAGATTTTACATAAGTCTGCCGGGGGTTGCTATTCTATACATTGGAATATGTCAATTTATTTTTTGATAAACAAGGTTTATTAACTCATCGTCTTTTGATGTTCGTGTGAATCCTGCGTTTTCAAATAATTTTAACGATGCAATATTCGTTTCATCAATTGAGATTTCAATTTTATTGTAGTTAAGTTTAAAAATATCATTTTGAATATCTTCAATTACTTTCGTTGCAAAACCTTTTCTTTGAAACTTTGGAAATATCAGAATATCCATATAAAGTAAGTTCTCGTCTAGTTCAAGGTGTATTGCGCCAATCAATTCGTCCTTATTATACACCTTGTAAAAATATACACCGTAGGTCTTGGTGACATAGCAAAAATAATTATCACTAATATTCAGATACCTTGAAACTTCCGGAAGTCGATATATTTCTTTAAGTTTAGGAATCGTTATATCATTTTCATCAAGCATTTGTTCATAAGTCAAATTATCCATAATATTTCTTTGTTAAACTCCTTGTTGTCGTTCTGTTTATCGCCAGTTTCGCCTTTGTATTACAGCGTTGCAAGCAACGCCGGCACAGGGCAAAGCCCATACCCCTAAGGTTGCGAGCACCCAAAGGCTCCCTCCGGGAGGCTTTTCGTTAGCCCCATTATACCACAAATCGGCAGAGAAAACAATTGTTTTCTCTGCCGAAATTTTGTGTTCGCAAATTCTCCGTTAAGGACAACAGAGAAAACCATGCGCTTTTTTGTGTTATTAATCTTCAAGTGTTTCTGCTGTCTGAAGATATACGTTGTAAAGCTCATCCAAAAGGTCATCGTCTTCGATACTCAAGAAAAGCTCGTTACCTTCCTCATCCTCGCTTACTTCAAGAATAATGAGCTCGCCCTCTTCTTCTTCAAGATCCTCAAGATCATCTTCGCTTGCACCGTCAAGCTCAGCAAGATCCTCTATGTCGTCTTCACCTTCAAAGAATTCATCATCAGCAGGTGTAAGAACGATATACTGCTTATCTTTGTAATCGAGAGTCATAATGTGCTCAAAATTGAGCTCCTCGCCGTCCTCATCGATCAACTGAATCAAGTTATCTTCGTATTCCATATTGTACCTCCTTTTGCGATTGATCGCAATTTAATATTATCTACCCTTAAAATCCAAGAAACCTTGGAGTATAAGCACAGCCGCAACACTATCGACCTTATTTTTTCGCTTACTTCTGCTCATTCCGGCATCGATCATAGTCTTGTGAGCTTCAACGGTTGAAAGCCTTTCGTCCCAAAAATGTATCGGAACGTCTATCTTTTCCTTCAAAGCCTCTGCAAACGCCATAACCGATTCAGCTCTTGGGCCAATAGTGCCGTTCATGTTTTTGGGAAGACCTATAACAACAGCCTCGCCACCAAGCTCACGGATCTTGTCTGCAGTCTTTTGAAGATCGCCTTCAAGGTCATTATCCGCTCTTACAACGTTACCTACTGCATTGGCAATAAGCCCCATAAGATCGCTTGATGCAACGCCGATACGTCTTTCGCCAACGTCCAAACCAACAAAACGCATTTACTATTGCTCCTCGGATTATTTGATCTTTTTGCCCTTTATACTGTGATTGATGTAGAAGCTTACAAGTTCTTCAATAAGATCGTATCTTTCAAGCTTTGCAATCACCGTGCGGGCATTCTTGTTGCTTGTTATATAAGTCGGATCCTCGCTGAGAAAATATCCGACAAGCTGGTCAACAGGGTCGTAGCCCTTTTCATCCATAGCTTTATAGACGTACTCCAGCACCTCGTGAGGTGTGCCCACGTTGTCCTGTTGCTTTCTCACCTTGATAGTATTGGTGTTAAATAAACTGTTCTTATCCATTTTTGATCCTTCCCGGTATAACTGAATTTTTATTATTAATTACTTGATCATCGAAGCGATAGCTTCCTTTGCGGCTGCAATAACGTCATTCTTCTTGCTTACATCGGGACAGCTTGCCTGAGCCATATTAGGTCTGCCGCCGCCGTTACCACCTGCAGCCTTTGCAGCTGCCTTTATAACGTCACCGCACTTGATGCCACTCTTAACAACGTCATCCGTTGCAGCAGCAACAAGGAGAAGCTTGCCTTCAAATTCGGATGCAAGCACGAGCACGCAGCTCTTTGCCTTATCTCTTATAACGTCGCTGTTCTGGCGAAGTGCGTTCATATCTGCATTGTCAAGCACACCGCAGATCACTTTAACGCCGTTAACAACCTCTGCGCCTGCAATAAGATCCTCAGCGGATGTTTTGCTGCCCGATGTCATTGCCTGTTCAAGACGCTTCTTTGTATCCTTGAGCTCCTGCTGGAGTGAGGATATTCTCTTGAGTATATTGTCCTCGTTGGACTTGAGTGCAGCTGCTGTATTTGCAACAAGCTCATCTCTGCCCATGAGGTATTCGTATGTGTTAAAGCCTGTAACAGCTTCGATTCTTCTGATACCTGCAGCAACGCCGCTTTCGGACATGATCTTGAACAAGCCGATGCAACCCGTAGCGCTTACGTGTGTACCGCCGCAAAGCTCTGTGGAGAAATCGCCAGCCTTAACAACTCTTACGGAGTCGCCGTACTTTTCACCGAAAAGTGCCATTGCGCCAAGCTTTTTAGCATCGTCGATCGCCATGACCTGTGTGTTTACGGCGAGGTTTGCAAGTATCTTCTCGTTTACAAGTCTTTCAACCTTGAGTATCTCCTCTGTTGACATTACCGCAAAGTGGGAGAAGTCGAATCTCAAATACTTATCGTTTACGTAAGAACCGCTCTGCTCAACGTGCTTACCAAGAACCTCTCTGAGCGCCGCCTGAAGAAGGTGTGTAGCTGTGTGATTTCTTGCAGTTGCGCTTCTGCGGTCCGTGTCGATCTTAGCACAAACCTTATCGCCAGCCTTTACAGTACCACACTTTACAGTACCCTTGTGAACGAACTTACCGTTATGCTTTGATGTTTCTTCAACAACAAACTCCATACCGTTTGCGCTGATAACGCCGATATCACCTGTCTGACCGCCACTCTCACCGTAGAATGGTGTAGCATCAAGCACTATGGATGCCTTTTCGCCTTCCTTTGCAAAGCCGTCCTCATTAAGAACAGCAATAACGGTTGCATCGCAAAGCTCATTGTTTTCGTAGCCTACAAACTCTGTTGCTTCACTTATGCTGTTGAGGTATGACAATGCGGAATCGTCGTAGCCCATGTAGTCTGTTTCAGCTCTTGCAGAACGCGCTCTTTCCTTCTGCTGTGTCATGAGTGCATCAAAGCCCTCTCTGTCGATAGCAATGCCTGCCTCGTCCGTGATCTCCTGTGTAAGGTCTATCGGGAAGCCGTAAGTATCGTAAAGCTTGAATGCATCAGCACCGGAAAGAACGTTACCCGTGCTCTTTGCTTCTTCGATGTATTGCTTGAGGATCTCAAGACCCTGGTCAATGGTATTGTAGAATCTGTTTTCTTCAGTACCTATAATTCTCAAGATATAATCTTCCTTTTCCTTAAGCTCGGGGTAAGAAACGTAGTTTTCCTGAATAACTACCTTTACAACCTCTGTAAGGAACTGACCCTCAATGCCGAGGAGCTTACCGTGACGAGCAGCTCTACGGAGCAATCTCTTCAGAACGTAGCCTCTGCCCTCGTTTGCGGCAGTAATGCCGTCGGAAACCATGAAAGTCGTACTTCTTGCGTGGTCTGTGATGATACGGATGGAGATATCGTCCTTTTCGTTCTCGCCGTACTTTTTGCCTGCAAGCTCACAAACCTTTTCAAGCACGTGTCTTATTGTGTCGACCTCAAATATGTTGTCAACCTCCTGCATGATTACAGCAAGTCTTTCAAGACCCATACCTGTGTCGATATTTTTCTGTTCAAGCTCTGTGTAGTTGCCGTCCTCGTCCCTGTAGAACTGTGTGAATACGAGGTTCCAGAATTCAACGAATCTGTCGCAATCACAGCCGGGCTTACAGTCGGGCTTACCGCAACCCTTGTCTGCGCCTCTATCATAAAGAAGCTCGGAGCACGGTCCGCAGGGGCCAACGCCTATTTCCCAGAAATTGTCGTCCTTACCAAAGCGATATATCTGCTCAGCAGGAACGCCTATCTCCTTGTTCCAGATGTCAAAAGCCTCATCGTCATCGGTATAAACTGTGGGGTAAAGTCTATCGGGAGCAAGTCCCATTACCTCAGTAGCAAATTCCCAAGCCCAAGCAATAGCCTCGTGCTTAAAATAGTCACCAAAAGAGAAGTTACCGAGCATTTCAAAGAAAGTACCGTGACGTGCTGTCTTACCTACTCTCTCAATGTCGGGTGTACGGATACACTTCTGGCAAGTTGTGATCCTTGTGTGCGGTGGCTTTTCCTGACCCGTAAAGTAGGGCTTTAAGGGCGCCATACCTGCGGGAATAAGCAACAAGCTCTTATCGTTCTGAGGAACGAGTGAAAAGCTCGGCAAACGCAAATGCTCTTTTGTCTGGAAAAACGATAAATATTTTTCTTTTATTTCTTGCAATCCCATGTAGCTCATGTTGTTTCCTATGTTACCTTTCGACTAAAACAATAAATAATTTCACATATAGTATATTATACTCCATATCAGCGGGATTGTCAATCTTTTTTTCAAAAAAGTATGCATTTTTGCTTATTTACACCACTTTAGACCTCAATCTCGACAATATCTCCCTCTCTCTGCGAGATATCTGGACTTGTGACATGCCGCAACGCTCGGCGGTTTTTGTTTGTGTAAGATCGTTAAAATATCTCAACGTTATTATTTTTCTGTCCGTATCGTTAAGGCTGTTGAGCAATTCGTTTACAAGTAATCTCTGCTCGTTTTTATCCGTTTGTGTGTCTGCAATAATATCACTCAAAGTACAACCTCCCTCATCGGTTATGACCTCATTCAGCGACAGCATCGGGCTTTGACATTCAAGCGCTTGTATTACGTCTTCCTTAGATAGTCCGCATCGTTTTGCAAGGTATGATATTTCAGGCTCACATTGATTTTTACTTACGTATTCCTCCCTTGCTCTTGCAACCCTTTGTGATGCTTCGCAAAGGCTTCTGCTGACCTTTATTATGCCGTCATCGCGCAAAAATCTCTTTATTTCACCGTTGATCAGCGGCACGGCGTAAGTGGAAAACTTTACACCGTAACTTTCGTCGTAATTCCTTGCTGCCTTTATAAGTCCAACGTTTCCAAGCTGTAAAAGATCATCAATATCACAACCTCTGCCGATATATCTTTTTGCTATCATCATAACGAGTGGTGAATTCAGCACAACTATGTCGTCAAGTGCTTTTTCATTACCACGCTTCAGCTCGCGGAGCAATACCAAATTATTATCGTAATCGGAAGATCTGCTTATACCCTCCTGAAGTATTTCGTCATGCATACCCTTGTACCTTGCCCTGCTTGGGACGTCACCTCAACCGTGTCCATAAACATTTCCATTACGGTAAATCCCATTCCGCTTCTGCCCTCGGCGGGCTTTGTGGTAAAAAGCGGTGTCCTTGCTTTGGTTATATCGTCTATACCTGAACCGTTATCCTCAACAGTCACCGTAATGCCGTTATCGAACAACTCGGCAGATATAGTTATTACTCCGCCGTTGCAATCGTATCCGTGAATAACTGAATTTGTAACAGCCTCACTTACCGCAGTCTTAAGCTCGGTTATCTCGTCAACTGTTGGGTCAAGCTGTGCCGCAAAAGCCGCCACTGTAACTCTTGCAAAGCTTTCGTTTACAGACACGGCAGATATTTCAAGCTTCATAAAATTATGTATCATATTTCCCCCTTTCACACACAAGCCTCGCTCCATACGGCGAGTGCCTCGTCCTCATCCTTATACAATTCAAACGCCTTGTCAAGTCCGCTCACGTGTATAAATCGCTCTATCCTCTTTGTCACGCCCACAATGGCGCATCTGCCACCGTCAAGGCGTATCATTCGCCTTCGTCCGTAAAAAACGCCTATTCCCGAGCTGTCTATAAACGTCAACGACGACAAATTGAATATCACCTTGCCGAATCTGTATCGTTGTATCATATTGTCTATGGCTTCTCTCGTGGCAGTTGCTGTGTGATGGTCAAGCTCACCGTCAAAATACAGTATCAGCGTGTCCTGCTTAATGCTTCCCGTTATTTTCAAAATGCTTCCTCCTTTGTATATCTGCTGTACTAATTTTATACTGCCTGCAGTTCAATAATCCTTTGCCGAAAAATGCGGTAAAATGACTTGTTTTGTCAAAATGAAATAATCTTTGAATCTAAAGATGATTGAAAAATATTTACTTTTAATTGACATTTCCCCACTAATAGTGTATAATATTATAGTATATTATAATGTAAGCAGGTAACACAATGAGCGCAACAACAAAGGACCTCACAAAAGGTAATGAATATTCCACAATACTCGCATTTGCTCTCCCTATATTCTTAAGCCAGCTGTTTCAGCAGCTTTATAACACAGCGGACTCACTCATAGTAAGTCATTTTCTAGGCACGGACGCACTTGCGGCAGTAAGCAGCTCGGGCACGCTTATATTCCTTTTGGTAAGCTTCTTTAACGGCACGGCAATGGGCGCGGGAATCGTTATTTCACGTTATTTTGGTGCTAACGACGGAGATAAGGTTTCAAAGGCAATTCATACCAATATCGTATTCGGTCTTATCTGTGGCATTTTACTTACGATTGTAGGCGTGGCATTTACTCCCACGTTTCTCGTCTGGATGAAGACTGACCCCGACGTGCTTGACGGAGCAATTGAGTATTTCAGATATTATTTCTTAGGCTCAATAGGTCTTGTAATGTATAACATCTGCCGAAGCATCATGAACGCGCTTGGTGACAGCCAAAGACCTCTTTATTATCTTATTTTTTCATCGCTTCTTAATATTGCTCTTGACGTTTTGTTTATCGGTGGATTCGGATGGGGTGTTGGCTCTGCGGCAATTGCAACAGTTATTTCTCAGGTAGCAAGCGTTGTGCTTTGCATGATCCATCTTTTCAAAAAAGGTAAAATATATTCCCTTTCAATGAGCAAAATGAAGATCGACTCTCAGATGCTAGGAGAAATAATCAAGTACGGTCTTCCCTCCGGTGTGCAGAATTCAGTTATAGCCTTTGCTAACGTTATAGTGCAGACAAATATCAATTCATTCGGTAAGTATGCAACTGCCGCTTACGGTACGCACGCAAAGATAGAGGGATTTGTGTTCCTGCCCATAATGAGCTTCAATATGGCAACCACCACCTTTGTAAGCCAGAATCTCGGTGCAAAGGAATATGCAAGAGCTAAAAAGGGCGCGACCTTCGGTATTATTTCAGCGGTAATATTTGCACAGCTCGTGGGTGTTTTAAGCTATATATTTGCTGACGTGCTCGTAGCATTGTTTGACGACTCTGCGGAGGTAATAAAATACGGCGTATTGCAAGCTCACACGGTAACTCCGTTCTATTTCCTTTTGGCATTCTCACATGCTGTAGCGGCTGTCTGCCGAGGTGCGGGAAAGGCGTTTGTACCTATGTTTGTAATGATTGCCGTTTGGTGTGTATTAAGAGTTCTTTATATTGAGCTTGTAGTGTATTTTAAGGGAGGATTAAATCTGATATACCTTGCCTACCCGCTTACTTGGTTTATCAGCTCTGTGATATACTTCATTTATTATAAATTCTCCGATTGGGTGCATGGCTTTGATAATCCGCCCAAAAAACTGTTTGCCCGTAAAAGTGCATGAGCAAAAGCCCTGTAAACTCATTACAGGGCTTGAATTTTATTGTGTCTTAAACAGCGCGCGTATCTTCTTTTCGCAAATATCGGTCAATTCCTCAGCATACTCAGCGGAATAAGCCTCGCTGAATATTTTGATATACGGTCTTCTTTCATCGGGGATTATAAGTGACCAGCCGTATTTCTGCGTCATTTTAATTCCTCCATGATCAACCTTGCCACCGCCCGAAAGTCCACTTAATACCTTGCATCTTAATTCCCACGGGCAGGGTACCTCTCTTTCATTGATATGCACAGCAGGAAGTGAATCAATAAGCTCGTTTGGCGTTTTATTATCCCTTTGGCATACCAAAAGCAAGCTCAACAGAAAAAAGTTTGCATCATAATACATCGACATTTTGCCAATTGGCAATCTGTCGGGGATTGAGTCGTGTTTGACGATCTCCTCTATCAAAGCCTTTGTTCCTGATCTCGTGCGTATAACAACACCGTTTGACGATCTTGCCACCTCGTCAACAGCGTTTGGGCTTGAATAATCCGCAACTGTATATCCGCTTTGTGACGTTTCTATCGCGATATAATTAAGCAAAAGATTCATAACATGTCTGTCGATCGGAATCCTTTTATCGTCGTATATCGTTAATGTCTGACCGTATTCGTCAATGCTGATAAATACGTCGCAATTCATTTCGGGCATAAATTCGCTGTCAAGAACCTCAATTTTTACACCCAACCTCATTAAAAGATGGATAAGATATTCCGAAGTCAGGCTTTTAGTGTGGCGAATACCCACAGTAAGCTTGTTTTCGGTAAATTTATTTTCAAACATATCAAAGATATGATTCTGATAATGCTCGAGGGCTCTGTTGAATGACTGAGGTTGAGCCATAGTGCTTGCTTGACAATAGCACAAAGTATCATTATTCAGCGCAGACGTTATCTTCCTCATTTGCGAGGTTGAAATAGCAGAGCCGTTTGAGTCAATAAAATATATCGAAGCAACGCTGTCTTCTTCGGCGGTATATATGGCACCACTCGCGCCCAAAAGTCTTGTTGTATACCTTACACACGGCAAAGGCACGCATCCGATGTCAATGACCTCGCCACCGCCGGAGATTAGTCCGCTTCTTGCGGCATCACAGAGCATTTTCGCAGCAGGAGATCCGCTATTACCAAGGATTATGCGCTTTGTGCATTGTCCGGCAAACGCTTGCGCGCTAATCAGCGCTGTTTTATTGGTAACTTGCGAATTGATTTTACCGCTTATTGCCTCGTTTGTAAAGTAACCCGAATATCTCACTCTTTGCCAGATTATATTTTCAGAAACCGTGCAGTTTTCTTCTATAAATTTATACGGCCATACAGAAGCTGAGCCCGTAATGGTTGAATAACCGCCTATTTGTGCATTATGCCCTATGCACGAGCCTTCAAACACCTTTACCCCTTGGCTGAGCTTGCATCCGCTTGATATAACGCATCCTCTGAGCTCACAAAGTCTGTCGATATAGACGTTTGAATATATTACGGATGATTTAATGCTTGTGTTAGCAGAAATTGTGGATCCTTCACAGATAATTACATCAGGACCGATAACGCAGCCCTCACCGATAGTTGTATTGTGGGATATCATACACGGTGCAACCAGCTTTGCCGATTCGTGAATATTTACGTTTTTACCTATACAGATACCACCTTTACAATTAAATCCCTCAGGCATATTGACTTGAACCTTGCCGTTCAAAACGTCGCTGTTTGCTTTTGAATAGGAATAAATATTCCCGATATCGCACCAATAATTCGCACTGAAGTACCCAAAAATTCGCTTTTGTTCGCTCATCAATAACGGAAAAAACTCGCTCGAAAAATCAAAAGCAGTATCCTTCGGCACGTAATTCAAAACGTCCCTGTTTATAATATATATGCCCGTATTTATCTTGTCAGTAACAACGTCACTCCACGTTGGCTTTTCGTCAAGCCTTACAATTCTTGAGTTTTCGTCAGTTATTACAGCGCCGTATTCAAGCGGAGTGTCGGTCTTAGTCAACACTACCGTAACGTCAGCATTATTGGCGTTGTGAAATTGTATTGCTTTGGTCAAATCAACGTCGCAAAGCCCGTCACCGCTCATAACTATAAAGGTATCGGATAAAAACTCCTCAGCCTGCTTTATGCTGCCTGCAGTTCCCAATGGCGTTGTTTCAGTAAAATACTCTATTGAAACTTCCATGTCCCTGCCCGTACCAAGGTGTGAGCGTATTACCTCCGGCAAATAATGAAGCGTAATGCCTATATCTCTTATACCGTGCTTTTTTAACAGCTCTATCGTATATTCTATCACCGGTCTTGTGGCTATTTCAAGCATGGGCTTTGGTAGAGTGCAGGTAAGCGGGCGAAGCCTTGTGCCCTGTCCACCTGCCATAATTATTGCTTTCATAAGTTAGCTTCCTTTCAGTTTTGAATTTATTGTATGTATTATAAAAAAATATATTCTACGTATTTTTCGCTGATGCATTGAGTGCTATTTGTCATATTTTTCGCTAAAAAAGCAAAAAACCTCTTGCATTTTTTTGACTTTTGTGTTATAATACCAAGGTATGAAATGACGCACATCTCAAATGCCTATCTTGTCAGTAAAACTGTAAAGGCTGAAATGAGATGGAGGAAAAACAAGGAGGATTATATCATGTCAGTTATTTCAATGAAACAGTTGTTGGAAGCGGGCGCACATTTCGGTCACCAGACTAAGAGATGGAACCCCAAGATGAAGCCTTATATCTTCACAAGCAGAAACGGTACTTACATTATCGACTTGCAGAAGACTGCTAAGCTTGTAGAAAAGGCTTATGATTTCGTAAAAGAGCAGGCTGCTAACGGCGGCAAGGTTCTTTTCGTTGGTACAAAGAATCAGGCTAAGGATTCTATTGAAGAAGAAGCAAAGCGTTGCAACATGTACTATGTTAACCAGAGATGGCTCGGCGGTATGCTCACAAACTTCAAGACGATCTCCAAGCGTATCGACAGAATGAAGGCTCTTGATAAGATGGAACAGGATGGCACATATGATCTTCTGCCTAAGAAGGAAGTTGTTAAGCTCCGCAAGGAACAGGCAACTCTCCATGCAAACCTCGACGGTATTGCTGATATGAACGGCATCCCGGACGTAATGTTCATCGTTGACCCCAAGAAGGAAAAGCTCGCAGTTGCTGAAGCTCACACACTCGGTATTCCGAT
>SVGF01000136.1 GCA_015056475.1 Clostridiales bacterium | reverse complement strand
AAGACAGGTGCTCCCAGCAGAACAGACCGTGTTGCTAAGTACAACCAGCTCCTCAGAATTGAAGAAGAGCTTGGCGATATCGCTATTTACCCCGGCCTCGACGCTTGGTTCAACCTCAAGTAATTTGACGAATAACCTTGACCGCCTTTCGGGGCGGTCTTGTTATTTTGATTGAAAATCAGGAGGGTTTTGAAATGATTGATTATACGAAGCCGCTTAAGCACCATTACCGCCCCAAAAAGGGTTGGTTAAACGATCCTAACGGACTGGTGTATTACAAAGGCTATTATCACATATTTTATCAGCATAGCCCAAATTTTGAAAGACCGTGGCATGAGTTTATGCATTGGGGACACGCAAGAACAAAGGACTTTATAGAGTGGGAGGAGTTGCCCGTAGCGCTTACTCCCGGTGAGGACGGCTATGACCAAAAGGGTTGCTGGTCCGGCACAGCAATCGTAAAGGACGACGTTCTTTACCTGTTCTATGCATCCATAGACAGAGGCGGCAATCCGTTAAAGCAGACAATAAGTGTTGCTTACTCCGAGGATGGTATCAATTTTACAAAGTATCACGGCAATCCTGTTATTGGTGAATATCCCAAGGAAGGAAGCTTTGACTTCAGAGATCCTGCGGTGTGCTGCATCAACGGGCAGTATTACTGCGTAGTTGCGTCCGGTAATCCCGAGGACAAGGCAGGAAGACTCTTGCTTTACAAGAGCGAGAATATGTTTGATTGGGATTATTTAGGCGTAATGAGTGAATGGGCGGACTGCAAGTTTACAGAGTGCCCGTCATTTATGGAGGCGGAGGCTGGGTATTATCTCCTGACCGCGTCCGTTTGTCCGTTGGAAAGCGAGCATTATTTTGCTGTAATGTACGGTGACTTTAAGGATGACAAGTTTACTCCGAAGTACGTTGCCGAGGTTGACAAAGGCCCTGATCAGTACGCAGGACAGGTTTTCCGTGACGATAAGGGCAGAAATATCCTTATAACGTGGATACCCGGCTGGAAATATGACAAATGGTTTGATAAGAACGTTGGTTGTATGTCCGTTCCGAGAGAAATGAAATTGATCGACGGCAAGGTTTACGGCTATCCTGTTGAGGAGGTTCAGCATCTGTTGAAGGATGAGGATGAGTCTGTAAAGAGAACTCCCACGGGCTTTATTGTTGAGAGACAAAGACGCGACCCCTTTGTGTACGAAGGTAAGATCGACGACCTTAAGATAATAAGGGATGAATGCATCCTTGAAGTGTTTGTAAACGGCGGACAGGAGATATTCTCCATATTGTTGTAAAGAAAAAAGAGGAAGGAAATAATTTTCCATCCTCTTTTGTTTTTTATTAAAAGGAATCACCAACCGTATTTATCGTAATTCGGGTGAATTACAGATTTGTTATAGTCGTTACCTCCGGGGAAGTTTGCACTCTTGAGAATGCCGGGGGTAATGCCCTTTTCAAGCAAGGCTTCAACTGCAACGGAAGTAATGCTCCAGAGAATATAGTCGGAAGCAATGCCGGATGCTGCACCGAATTTTGCTTCAATGCCGTCAACGTCAAGCATAGCTTCTGCTGCGGGGGCACAGTTGTCAAGCGTAATGGTTGCAATCTCGTAAAGCTTTTTACCGGAGGGGTGAACCGCGTCTACCTGTGTGGCGTATTCCATGCTTGTGAATGCGATTACGTTGATACCCATCTTAACTGCTTCAAAAGCGAGGTTTACTATATTTAATGACCTTCCCGAAACCGAACCTACCACCAAAACGTCACCCGGTCGCATGTCCGCCATCTTAAGCGCAAAACGCTCGTTTTCACCGCTGAGGTCGGGCTTGTTATCACGCTTTCGTTGCTCGCTTTCTACCTTTAGGTTGTATGAAAAATGCTTGTAGAAGATCGGACCGCCGCCGCGATAGATAAGGTCCATTTCCGTTGAGTGGCAAATGGAGCTTAAGAATACGCATCCGCCGTTTGCAACGCTGTCGGCTATGAGCTTGCCCGCTTTGTTTATGTTTTCTGTCTGTGTTTCGTCAACCTTTTTGAATAGATCGTCGATCGCCTTGCGATATCTTTCCAATAACATATTTTGTCCTCCGTTTATATTGTAAATCTGTATTCGGGATAACACTCAAAAAGCTTTGCTCTTGTGTTATCGTCGTAACTGTTGTTTCTTTCGTAATGATCCTTTATCAATGCACCGATGATGGGTTCAAATTGAGGAATAGTAAGCTTAAAATCGGAACAATGCGCCTGCATCAACACCGTAAAATCATCTATAAGGTAGGGGCAATGCCATACGCTGCCCAATACCGTTGCAGGAATATCGGCAGAAAAGCCCGATCTGTTTATTGCACCTATAGCTTGATCAGCCAAGGACTTTGCCGTATCCTTTATTATCTGCCTTGCGATCACATCACCCTCAAGCGCTGCCTTGCCAACGAGCTTTGAAACGGATGCTACCGACGTAACGTGGGAAACGTTTTTCAGTCCGTAGATCGAAAATAATGCTGCATGAAGATTGTTTTTGTCAAAATGCTTTGTGATCATATCTGTTAGAAGTGTTTTTTCGCCTCTGTCTTCGTGATCTCTTATAGCTGCCTCGCAAGCAAGTCTGCCCATCCAATATCCTGAGCCTTCGTCGGAAATAACAGAACCGTATCCGCCAAAGCAGAAGTGCTGATCCTTATACTTAATAAACGTTGCACTTCCTGTACCTGATAGAGAGAGAAGTCCGCCGTCAAAAAGGCCTGCAGCGGCGTATCCCAAAAACTCCTCGCCGCAAAATGCAGTTTGCTTGACAACGCAATGCTCATTTAATCTCTTTTGAAAAGCGGTTGATCCGCACGGCGTGCCCGAAAGCTTTGCGATAACAGAGCCCTTTTCAAGCTCAAGCTTTTCCATGAGTGTATCAACTTCTCTTTCTATCAACTGAGCATCAACTGTCAAGTCGCGCAAGCTTCCCACAGTAACCTTTTTAATAGGAGTAAGGTTTTCGTCGTAGAGGATAATGGCAAATTTTGTTCCGCCCGAGTCAATTGCAATATTGAGTTCCATAAAAAGCCTCCGAAATATTACATATAGAATATATTATTCTTGTATTCTTCAAATATCCTTGCGTTATGTTCATCACCGCCGTTTACGTTTGC
>SVGF01000020.1 GCA_015056475.1 Clostridiales bacterium | reverse complement strand
CAACGCTCGGTGAAAGCTCAGCCTGTGTGTGCTTTTCGTCAACTGCGGGAATTAACTCGCCGTAGTCGTGATCGGCAAGGTCGCCGTAGGGCTCTGAGCAAGTTTCGCAAATTGCGCGCTCCTTGCATGTTGCTGTACCGCCTGTATGGAGGTTTTCGTTTTGCTTTAAGCCGCAAGAGCATTCGTCCCAATGATGTGTGGAGTTGTGCTTTTGGTCAAAGCTGTGGGTGGGAGTTTCGCCTGTGAGCTCCGCAAGCGTTGTTTCTGTCTTGCTCTGTGTAAAGTATTTGCCGCATTCTGCGCAATGATAGTGAGCGGCTACACTCGGTTTGAGCTCGGTGGGTGTGTGCTTTTCGGCGGATTCGGGAATCAACTCGCCATAATCGTGGTCGGAAAGGTCGCCGTAGGGCGCGGAGCAAGTTTCGCAGATTGCTTTTTCCTTGCAGGTTGCCGTACCGCCCGTGTGGATGGACTTGTTTTGCTTGAGACCGCAGGAACATTCATCCCAATGATGGGTGGAGTTGTGCTTTTGGTCAAAGCTGTGGGATGGCGTTTCACCTGTGAGCGCGTCAAGTGTTGTTTCTGCCTTGCTTTCGGTGAAGTATTTGCCACATTCAGCACAATGGTAGTGAGCGGCTACACTCGGCGAAAGCTCAGCCGGCGTGTGCTTTTCGGCGGATGCTGGAATTAACTCGCCATAATCGTGATCGGCAAGGTCGCCGTAGGGTTCAAAGCATGTTTGGCAAATTGCGCGATCCTTGCATGTCGCCGTGCCGCCCGTATGGATGGACTCGTTTTGCTTTAAGCCGCAGGAGCACTCGTCCCAATGATGGGTAGAGTTGTGCTTTTGGTCAAAGCTGTGAGTTGGAGTTTCGCCTGTGAGCGAGTCAAGTGTTGTTTCTGTCTTTCCCTCTGTGAAGTATTTGCCGCATTCTGCGCAATGGTAGTGAGCGGCAACACTCGGCGAAAGTTCAGCCGGCGTGTGCTTTTCGTCAACTGCGGGAATTAACTCGCCATAGTCGTGGTCGGCAAGGTCACCGTAGGGCTCGGAACAGTAAACGCAAATTGCACGATCATTGCATGTTGCCGTGCCGCCTCTGTGAGTATCCATTTCGTGCGTTGAACCGCAAGAACAATCCCTCCAATGATGCGTATCATTATGCTTCCAATCGGATAAAATATGCACCAGCTCAGTTATTTTTACAACGTTAGTCTCGATTCGGTCAATATAGCTTGAATTTGAAGAAATAACGTGCGTTTGAGTAAGATTATCAACTGCATCACCTTCAAAAACAGCATACTCTTTATCAAACTGATTGTTAAATGTATATTCAAACAATTTGTTAAGTGTCACGCCTGCCATAATGAATTCTTTTGCAGTAACGGTCAAATAACCATAAACAGCCTGTTTGCCACCATTTGAAATAAGCGAAACGTTTTCGGTTGCATTGATTATGAGCCTACCATTGTCTGAATAGAACGCTGTATCATGCGACTCGATATTAATGTTTTTTGTTGTGATACGCACATCTGATTCGGAATAGATTCCGTATGATGAAGTTGCACAAAGATCAATATCGTTAGTTGCGGTAACTAATACCTCATTTGCCATTATACAAGTCTGTGCGGACAAATCAATATACTCTGCTTCAACGTCCACGAGTTTATCCGAGGCATAAAGTGCTGTGCCGTACACGCAGTCAATCTCAATGTTATCACATTTAACAACAATATCACCATAAGAAAATATACCATTACCATTTGACTTAATAGTTATATTTTCTGCAATTATAATTACATTGTTATATGCAAGAATTGCATGATGATAGTTTAACGTTCCATTTAGCTCAACGTTACTACTGTTTATCGTTAATTCATCACAAGATATGCTTGCATAACCCGATATAGTAACGTTTTTGTTATTAACAACAGTATCACCTGACATAGCATAGATGCCTGAGCCGTTGGTTGAGTCAAGCTCAAGGATCTCACCCGAAAGATTGACGTTGCCTGAAGTATGTATAGCATGATCAAACGCCGTTATCTTAAGCTTTGATGCATAGATATTCACATCATCCTGTGCCATGAAACCGATGCCCTTTGTTGACGTGACCTCAACACCTTTACCCGTTGTAATACTGATGCTGTTTGCCTGATTGGACCAGACATTGATTACAGTTAAGCCTATACCGTTGACAGTAAGATCACCGTCGATAAAAATCGCACGATCTTCCGCTTTGACTGTAAGTGACCCGTTTCCACGGATCAGAACGTCGGATGTAGACACTATACCATTGCACGAATCATCGCCCTGTGCGACCAATGAACTAAAAGTATCCTCAACACAAACAATTGCAATGTCGATCGTAGAATATATTGCGGCATAGTTATATTCTGATTCATTATAATAGCCCTTACCCGTATATGAATATCCGTATAAAGTGAGTATTCCTTCACTATAATGGGCATATCCTCCGGAAATCGGCTGTGTCCTTGTTGTGGACATCGCATCATTTGCAAGGTAATCTCCGTCAAACATGCCAACTCCTCCAACCCATATTTCAGGAATGGGAGCATCCTCCCAAACTGCTTTGATCGATACGTTGGCCAAAACAGTTATTGTATCGCCAGCTGATTTTTCAACGCCGTTAACATTCCAGCATTTGAACCGCTTTCCATCCGGAGCTGTAAATCCATTCTCGGGAAGTGTGTATTCACCAAAAGCATTTACGTTTGCCATACTTGAAGTGCCACCGTTTGCATCAAAGCTGACTACGTAAGTATCGGGATCAGTATCTCCGACGTCAATACTTATATCCTTGCTCTGCCCTGCATTATCCGTAACCCTTACAACAAGCAAGGCATTACTGCCAACAGTTGTAGGCGTGCCGCTAACATTGCCGTCACTTGACACAGTGATCCATTCGGGCCCCGATGCCTTACTGAATACGTACGGTGCTTCACCGCCAGATACAGTCAAAGCAACAGAAAATGGTGATATCGGCATATTGACTCTGTTTACACCTATGTCATAACTGCTTGAATCCGAAAACGAAAGCCCCTCCGACACAGTTTTAATTATAATGCGATCGTAGTCAGACAGCTTTGACGGATCGTATTCGCCCGTAGTTACGTTAGGATCGTCCGATGCTGTTATTGTTACATTTGAAGACAATTCCAAGCTACCATCAATACAATATATTGCCCTATGTTCTTGATCATCTGTAGTCGCATTTGAAGTTGCATCAATGGAAGCACTCAAAACTCTTACGTTATTTACTGCATATATTGCGTATTTTGATACAGCAACAACCTCACCGCTTTCAAATATGACATTATTATCAGAAAGCATACCGTAATCATCAGCGTTTAATGTAATTTTACCGTCTCCCGATATGGTAAGGTCATCAGTTGTATAAATACCGATAGAAATACCACTGCCACTGATACTGATATTATTTATACCCACAAGGTTAACTGTCAATTCACCGTTTGTGTATATACCTGCATAATAGTTAAATTTATTAGCTTTGTAGCCGGTACCGGTATATGAGTAATTATAAAGCGACAAAACACCGTTGCTGTAATGAGCATAATTATCAGACGGTTGCGAATCAGATACTACGTCTGAGCCGGATTCCAAATATTCACCATCATTTAATGCTACGCCTCCAACATAAACTACGGGATAAGTTGTATCAGCAAAAACTACCGATATCTTGGTGGGAAGCATCGTTATCAACAATGCAAGAGATACCAGAATATTGAATAGTCGTTTCATAAAAATCTCCTTATAAACAATACTTGCCACGTTGTAATGTCGAAACAAGCAACGTGGCTTTTGTAGCATTCGCTATTAATAGTATAGCATATATCTATTAAATAGTCAATTATTTTCACTTCCAGATATTAGATTTATTGAAGCATTACTATTATAATGTCGAAAGTAATATTAGTAAAAACTTTTTAATATTATTCTCCATTTATTAACAGAGGGCGAAAACTCAAAAAGTCCTCGCCCTTAGTTATATCTGTTAAATTTGATCCTATTACGGTTTGAAATGACCTGCACCGCTATAGATATCGTACCAATCGGCACGAGAGAGTGTAACCGTCGTGGCCTTGCATATCTCTTTAAGATGATCGGGGTTCATTGTGCCGGCTATAAGCTGCATGTTTGCAGGGTGACGAAGTATCCACGCCGCAACGACTGCAGTTTTGGTCAAGCCGTATTTTTCAGCATGCTTTGCGAGCACTGCATTCAACTCGGGATAGCCGTCGTTATCAACATAATTGCCGTATATGAATCCAAACTGAAACGGTGACCACGTTTGTATGGTGATCTTTTTGATTCGTGAATATTCCAAAACACTGCCGTCGTGCATTACGGATTCAGGGTTTTTCATGTTTACGTTTATTCCCGAGGTTACCAGACCTGCTTCTGTCAATGAGAATTGAAGCTGATTTATCATCAAGGGCTGTTTTACAGCGGTCTTGAGAAGCTCGATCTGCATAGGATTATGGTTAGAAACACCAAAATTCAAAACCTTGCCCTCGGATTCAAGCTTATCAAATGCTTCGGCAACCTCTTCCGGCTCCATCAAAGTATCGGGACGGTGAAGAAGAAGAGCATCAACGTAATCTACTCCAAAGAGTGAAAGACTGTTTTCAACCGACTTGATGATATGTTCCTTTGAAAAATCGTACTGACCATCATGAATTGAGCATTTGGTCTGAATGTAGATATTCTCCCTCACACCCTTATGACGCTTTAAATAAGCACCAAAGCATTCCTCTGCTTCATATATGTCAGCATGATCAAAGTAGTTTATACCGCATTCCAGCGCAGTATCCATAATGGCATCTATGCCCTTTTCGTTGAGCTCGGGCATTCTCATGCAGCCCAATGAAACTGCGGAAGCCGTCATATTGTTGATTTGGATAGTTTTCATTAACGTTACCCTCATTTAGACTCAGATTCCATCTTATCGAGGGATTCCTTTACGAAGAAGCTGCCGCCGATAGCTGCTATCTTGTCAAAAGCAAGGAATTCGTCAATATTGGAGCGATCTACGCCGCCCGTGGGGATGAACTTTACCTGCGGGAACGGTGCAGAGAGTGCCTTGAGCGCTTTGAGGCCACCGTAAACGTTTGCGGGGAAGAATTTTACCGTTGTGATGCCGAGCTCAAGTGCCGCCATGATCTCTGTGGGGGTTACACAACCCGGATAATACGGGATATTTCGGGCATTGCAGATCTCGGCTACCGCGGGTGAGAGCCCCGGGGATACGATGAACGTTGCGCCTGCAGCAAGTGCTTCCTCGCACTGCTTGGCATTGATGACTGTGCCCGCGCCGATGGACATATCGGGGTAATTCTTTACTGCGTATGCTATTGCCTCTGCCGCGCAGGCTGTTCTGAACGTGATCTCGGCACAGTTGATGCCGTTATTCTTAAGTGCTGTTAGTATCTTGTCTGTTTCGGATAGTTCTTTTATGACTACCACGGGAATGAATTTTTCCATAATTTCCTCCATGTATCTTAATTTTATGCGATCGGTTCGCTTTGTGTTCTGTTTGGTTTCGCTGTTTTTCCTGCAAAGTTCCTCTTGTTTTCCATTTGGTTCATCCCTAACAGGAAACGGATTATAAAATATTATTTATCGTATTTATCAAGGCTATCCCACACGCCGAGCATATACATTATACCGAGTGCGCGGTCATACAAGCCGTATCCCGGACGAACGTTACCCGGGCCTTCAGTCCAGAGGTGGCGTCCGTGGTCGGGGCGGATGTAGCCCTCAAAGCCACAGTCGTGGTATGCCTTGAGTATTTCGAGAATGCCTGTGTCGCCATCACAGTCGCGGTGGCTGGCTTCGGAGAAATCTCCGTTTTCAAAATGCTTAACGTTTCTAATGTGGGCAAATGCGATCCTGTCACAATGCTTGCGGATGATATCAGCAACGTTATTATTGAGGTCCGCACCAAGGCTACCTGAGCAGAGTGTGAGGCAGTTATACTCATCGTCCACCATCTTTAAAAATCTGTCGATACTTGCCTCGTTCACGAGCAAACGCGGAAGTCCGAATATGTCCCACGGCGGATCGTCCATGTGTATAGCCATCTTGACGTCACACTCACGGCAGGTGGGCATTATTGCCTCAAGGAAGTATTTGAGGTTTGCCCAAAGCTTTTCGTGCGTGATGCCCTCGTATGCCTTGAACAGCTCGTCGAGCCTTGCCATTCTTTCGGGCTCCCAGCCGGGGAATGACATATTGTACTTTTCGGTAAAGTCAAGGATGTACTTTGCCATGGCGTTGTAATCGTCCTGAATCATGTTCTTTTCATAGAAAAGAGCTGTTGAGCCGTCACCAACGGGGTGGAAAAGATTGCTTCTTGTCCAATCGAATATGGGCATGAAATTATAACAGATAACCTTTACGCCAAACTGCGAGAGGTTTCTGATAGTGGTCTTGTAATTTTCGATATATCCATCGCGAGTGGGCAAGCCTATTTTGATATCGTCGTGAACGTTTACGGATTCTACAACGTCCATATTGAAGCCGTACTCATCGAGCTGACGCTTTACCTCGGCGATCTCGTATGTTTCCCATATCTCGCCGGGCATTTTGTGGTGAAGTGCCCAAACAATTCCGTCAACACCCGGAATCTGCTTTATGTCGGACAATTTGATGCGGTCGTTGCCCTCGCCGTACCATCTGAATGTCATTTTCATTGGCATATTGATCTCCTTTTTACCAAAACGTTTCGTTTTGATATTGAATTTAGTCTATGTATGATATAGTTGAAACGACGTTCAATCAATATCCTATCAGTAGAATTATACATATAAATTACCGATTTGTCAATTATTTTTTGGTGATTTGAGGAAAAATATTTTCCCCTCTCCGTCACGCTGAAGCGTGCCACCTCTCCCAAGGTGAGAGGCAAGGGGGTGGGCGGTGATAAATGATGAAACAGGTCTTCAAATGGCGCCGACCCCTACAATGTAAATTCCGTTTTGTCGGATGAATACACAAAATTTGTAGGGGTGATTTGTGAATCGACCAGAAAGGATGCGAAGGCGGGCGACCAAAGGTCGCCCCTACGGGGGGTGTGGATCCGTTAAGCAGACCGTCGAGGACGCGGGGTCCATACAAACTGCACCACACGCTAGGCTCCACTTGTGAGGGGAGCTGTCAGCCGGCAAGGCTGACTGAGGGGTAGTTTCCTTCCACCACTCCGTGGTCCCCCTTCCTCCCTGAGGAAGGATTTGGACCGTCGAGGACGCCGGTCCCTACAAAATCAATGACGTTTTGTCGGATGAATGCGCAGGTGTGGCGGACGACCAATGGTCGTCCCTACGGGGTGCGGATCCGTTAAGCAGACCGTCGAGGACACGGGGTCCCTACAATGTAAATCTCGTTTTGTCGGATGAATACACAAAATTTATAGGGGTGATTTGTGAATCGACAACAAAGGATGCGAAGGCGGGCGACCAAAGGTCGCCCCTACGGGGGTGTGGATCCGTTAATCGGACCGTCGAGGACGCGGGGGCCTACAAGCGAGGTACGTTTGATGGTGATTGATGGTGACATTTGTTACTGCTTCGATGATAAATTGTATCTCCCTCAGTCTTTCGCTAACGCGAAATCCAGCTCCCTCTAAGATGGAGCCACCCTCTCAGGCGCTTTGCGCCAGCTCTCCCAAAGGGCGAGCCAAGAGTAGCGGTCGGTAATAAATAACGAAGATACTAATGCTGATGAATAATTAAAGCGGGAATTGATGATTATTTGTGGAATGGACCATTGAAACGCAGTCCCCTACAAGTGAGGTGCGTTTGATGGTGATCGATGTGACATTTGATACTGCTTCGCTGATAAAGTGTATCTCCCTCAGCGAAAGCTGGCGACCAAAGGTCGCCCCTACGGGGGTTGATCCGTTAAGTGGGACGTCGAGGACGCGGGTTCCCTACAAAATCAATGACGTTTTGTCGGACGAATGCGCAGGTGTGGCGGACGACCAATGGTCGTCCCTACGGGGTGCGGTTAAGTAAAACGGGACGCCGAGGACGTCGTCCCCTACAAGGTTAATGACGTTTTGTCGGACGAATGTGCAGAATTCGTAGGGGCGATTCACGAAACGACCGCATTGGACGCGTTATTTACACCTCATCCGTCACGCTACGCCACCTCGATGTTTTGCTTCGCAAAACTCGGTGGTCGCTTGCGACCTTGTTCTCCCACTGGAGAAGGCTTTGGACCGTCGAGGACGCGGGGGTCCCTACAATATAAATTCCTTTTTGTCGGATGAATACACAAAATTCGTAGGGGTGATTTGTGAATCGACCACAAAGGATGCGATTGCGAGCGACCAAAGGTCGTCCCTACGGGGGTGCGGCGAGAGGGGTGGGGTGAGAATTCGGATTTGTGGTGAAAATCAGAGTGTGTACGTATTAATTTTTACACCTCATCCGTCACGCTACGCGCGACACCTTCTCCCACTGGAGAAGGCTTTTTTTACCCTTCCCTCAATCAGTAGAGGCACACGACCGATGGTCGCCCCTACGGGGTGTGGATTCGTTAAGCGGGACGTCGAGGACGCGGGGTCCCTACAAGCGAGGTGCGTTTGATGGTGATCGATGGTGACATTTGAAACCGCTTCGATGATAAAATGTATCTCCCTCAGTCTTTCGCTAACGCGAAATCCAGCTCCCTCCAAGATGGAGCCACCCTCTCAGGCGCTTTGCGCCAGCTCTCCCAAAGGGCGAGCCAAGAGTAGCGGTCAGTAATAAATGAAGATACTAATGCTGATGAATAATTAAAGCGGCAGGAGCAAGCCCCTGCCCTACTGGGTGAGGCGCGAATAATAGATATCTGCGGTGAGGATTTGGCAAGTGAGGCGGGCGACCACAGGTCGCCCCTACGGGGTGAGGATCCGTTAAGCAGACCGTCGAGGACGCGGGGTCCCTACAAGTGAGGTACGTTTGATGGTAATTGATTGTGACATTTGATACTGCTTCGATGATAAATTGTATCTCCCTCAGTCTTTCGCTAACGCGAAATCCAGCTCCCTCCAAGATGGAGCCACCCTCTCAGGCGCTTTGCGCCAGCTCTCCCAAAGGGCGAGCCAAGAGTAGCGGTCAGTAATAAATAATGAAGATACTAATGCTGTTGAATAATTAAAGTGGGAATTGATGATTATTTGTGGAATGGACCATTGAAACGCCGTCCCCTACAGGCGAGGTGCGTTTGATGGTGATCGATGGTGACATTTGTTACTGCTTCGATGATAAATTGTATCTCCCTCAGCGAAGGCGGGCGACCAAAGGTCGCCCCTACGGGGGGTGGGGTGAGAATTCGGATTTGTGGTGAAAATCAGAGTGTGTACGTATTAGTTTTACACCTCATCCGTCAGCCGTCGGCTGCCACCTCGATGTTTTGCTTCGCAAAACTCGGTGGTCGCTTGCGACCTTGTTCTCTCACTGGAGAAGGCTTTGGACCGTCGAGGACGCGGGGTTCCTACAATGTAAATTCCGTTTTGTCGGATGATACACAAAATTTGTAGGGGTGATTTGTGATTCGACCACAAAGGATGCGTAATTTACACCTCATCCGTCACGCTACGCGCGACACCTTCTCCCACTGGAGAAGGCTTTTTTCTCCGTTGCTTGCGACCTTGTTCTCCCACTGGAAAAGGCTTTTTTCTCCGTTGCTTGCGACATTGTTCTCTCACCGGAGAAGGCTTTGGACCGTCGAGGACGCGGGGTCCCTACACGTGAGGTGCGTTTGATGGGGATCGATGTGACATTTGAAATTGTGTCGCTGATAAATTGTATCTCCCTCAGTCTTTCGCTAACGCGAAATCCAGCTCCCTCCAAGATGGAGCCTCCCTCTCAGGCGCTTTGCGCCAGCTCTCCCAAAGGGCGAGCCAAGAGAAGGCGGGCGACCAAAGGTCGCCCCTACGGGGTCTGGATCCGTTAAGCAGACCGTCGAGGACGCGGGGTCCCTACAAGTGAGGTACGTTTGATGGTGATTGATGGTGACATTCGAAACTGCTTCGCTGGTGAAGCGTATCTCCCTCAGTCTTTCGCTAACGCGAAATCCAGCTCCCTCCAAGATGGAGCCACCCTCTCAGGCGCTTTGCGCCAGCTCTCCCAAAGGGCGAGCCAAGAGAAGGCGGGCGACCAAAGGTCGCCCCTACGGGGTGTGGCGAGGGGGGTGGGGTGAGAATTCGGATTTGTGGTGAAAATCAGAGTGTGTACATATTAGTTTTACACCTCATCCGTCAGCCGTCGGCTGCCACCTTCTCCCACTGGAGAAGGCTTTTTTCACCCTTCCCCCAATCAGTAGAGGCACACGACCGATGGTCGCCCCCACGGGGGTGTGGATCCGTTAAGCGGGCCGTCGAGGACGCGGAAGTGGTGATAATCAGAATTTATGTAGTAAAAAAGGTGAATGTAAAAGACTTTTGATAGACAAAAATATGTAAATCTGTTATAATTACGATACATTTTGATTGAGGTGGGATATATGGAGATAGAAAAGAAATTAAAAATTACGAGGGAAGCCAAAGGACTGACTCAGGAGCAGGTTGCTATGGAGGTTATGGTTTCAAGGCAAACCATTTCAAATTGGGAGAACGGAAGGTCGTTGCCCGATATTATAAGCATTATTAAATTGAGCGAGCTTTACAACATCAGCATTGACGAATTGCTGAAGGATGACCGCAAAATGCAGGAAAAGGTAGAAAAGGACGCCAACATTGCAAAAACGAATAAGACTGTGATACTTATAACCGGTGCAATTACACTTGTGGCTTTGGCTATATACGTTGTGAGTATTTTTGTTGGCGGTGGATTCAAATATTTTTGCGAAAACGCTATAAGGTGGGTGCTTGCAGGAATCAGCATTGCGTTTGCTGTGACATATTTTGCAAACAAGAGCAGTCATAGAAAAAATGTATTTTTGAAAGGAGGGCTTATTATGAAGAAATTACAAATTATGGCAATACTGTTGTTATTATTGGGTATTTGGTTTTGCTACGTTGAAATTGGAGGCGGAAGTAAAATACCAGATCTTGCTTCCCTTATATCAGTTGTAAGCGGAATGATATGCGGAATCATTTCATTGTTTGTTAAGGAGAAATGATCAAAAATTAAAACGAGGCGCTTGATTATGGGTAAACCCTATAACGAAGTATTAGAAAAAAGCACTTATGATAACGAAAAATCGTATGTCATAAGTGCTTTTTCTTTACTTTTGTACTCAACTTCGATAGTCAGAGTGAAGTTTTTGCTGTCGCAAAAGTGAAGTTGCTAAACAAAATATAATTTTGTTTAAGCAACGAAGTTTGTACTACGTACAAGTGAAGTTAAGTTTGCCAACTTTACCGTAGGTAAAACTTCACTATCCAAAGGATAACTTCACTTACTCAGTAAACTTTGTTAACAGGCACACGCTATAACTTCGTTATCGCGCGTGCCCGTTAAAGTGCCTCGTTTGATTTTATTCTAAGGTTTTAAGCTTTGTAAGAGCTTCTTTTTTTGCGCGGATCTCTCTGCCGAGCTTTAGCAAAAGTATTGCGGCAATAACAGACGCTATCATATTTACGCCTACGAAATTGAACCATATTCCCTCAAGTCCCCAATTATAGAGTGCACCGAGCAGCACCACGGGAAGCACGAATGATACCATTACGGACATGAACGTGCCCTGAAGCGGTTTTTCTATTGCGCTGAGATAGCTTTGAGTTGTAACCACAAACCAGCGGAACAGATACGTAAACGCAAAAAGCCTTATTGCGGGGGCTGTAAGCTTTATGAATTCAACGTCACCCGACTCGGAAAAGAGCGTTGCAACAGTTTCGGAGAAGAAATACAATGCGGCAGTTGAAATGATGCCAACTATTGCCGTGCCGATGAAAGCACATCTTGATATTTTTTTGACTCTGTCATAGCTTTGTGCGCCCCAATTGTAGCCGATTGCGGGAGAAAGGGAATCCGCAATTCCGTAAAGCAACGGCCAGCAGACGTCGCTTGAATACATGAGCACGGCGTATATTGCTACGGCAGTTGTGCCGCCGCCCTCACCAAAGACCTTTGCGCCTATGGACATGAGCGATATATTTATGAGTATTGACGTAAGACGTCCAGAAATGTTACTGAAAAATATCGGCGAGCCGCACGCAGCTATTTGCCTGAACATTGCAAAATGGAATTTTGGCTTTGTGAATTTGAGCAGGGCTTTGTTTCTTACAAAGGGTATCAACGCCACAACGGAGCAAGCGCACATAGATATGCACGACGCAAGCGCAGAGCCGACAACGTCCATCTTGAGCACGAGAAGGAATATCGAAAGCAGAGCAATAGTAACAACGTTTGAGCAGACGTTGATTATCATACTCGTCTTTACGTAGCCGCTTATCTTGAGGTAATTATCCATTGCAAAAAATACCGACGTTACGGGACTGCACAAAGCAAAAGTACGCAGATACCTTACAGACGTTTCCAACAGCTCACCCTCTGCACCCATGAGGCTTGCAAGAGGTACTGCCGCCACACTCATTATCATTCCCATTATGAGCGAGGTAGTGAATATCATTATAACGGAGCAGGTAAACACGTTGTTTGCGGTGTCGTGATCATTTTTACCCAGCGCGATAGATATTGGCACGGACGCACCAACACCAATAAGATCGGAAAGGGAGAAATTTATCAAAACCAGTGGGAATGCAATATTCACTGCAGCAAATGCACCTTCGCCGAGGTTCTGACCTATAAACATACCCTCAATTATGGAATATATGGACATTGCAAACATACTTATCATGCCGGGAAGGGCTACTCTGAAAAAAAGTCTCCACGGTTGCATGGTTGCGTACATTTCTTCTGCCTTGATTTTTTGTGCCAATTGTATCACCTGCCTTGATTTTAGTCATAAAAAAAACGCGGATAACGCGTTCATCCTTCTGTATTTCTTGTATATTATAGCACAAAAGCAGCAATTTTGCAAGATGGATATCCACGCTTTATTCAGTGTCAGTATAAGCTGTCGGCAGATAGTAAAAAGTTGTGATTCCTATGTGTCCGGAATAAAAAAGATTGATTTTTACGCAAAATTATGTTATAATTAAGGAAGTTTGGCTTTTTGCTCAGATCGAAAGGAGTTTTTATGAAAAAGCACAGAGGATTAAAGATCTTTGGCTGTATTCTTGCATTTATTGCGGTGTTTTTTATTGTGATAAACGTGATAGAGCCAAAGGATAACGTTGAAAATAACCCATTTGTGGTCAAAAAGGGTGAGCTTCCCATGATTGCCGCACACCGTGGCGGAAGTGACAATTACCCCGAAAACACCATCCTTGCTTACCGCGAGGCAGTTGTTGAGCTTGGAGTTGATATTATCGAGAGCGATCTTTACCTTACTAAGGACGGTTACCTCGTTTACAATCATGACAGCTACATTGACGAGACCTGCAACGTAAACGGAGATATTTCCCTTGACGAGGTTGAGGAGCTTTGCAAGGACAAGAGCAAGCGTCACTACATATCGGATATGACGCTGGCAGAATTGCAGCAGTACAATTTCGGATACTATTTTGAGGACGAAAACGACGAGCGTATCTATAAGGACGTTGAGGACGTAGGTGAGGCGGGACTTCAGATCGCAACGGCGGACCAGCTTTTTGAGCTTTTTTATGAGAGCCATCCCGAGCTTATGTTCATTGTCGAAATTAAAAACGGCGGCGAGGACGGAGTGCGTGCGTGCAAGATATTGAGCGACACGCTTGATAATTATCCCGAGTACAAGGATCAGATAGTTATAGGCACGTTCAACGACGAGATAGAGCTTGAGCTCAAAAACAATTATCCTCATCTTTTGAGAGGTGCTCCCATAGGCACGGCGGCGAAATTTGTTTTGACGCAGTATCTCGGTGTGAACCTCTTTAACAAGAGCGATTTTGCTTGCTTGCAGATACCAATGTCTTACGAGCTTGGTGTGGAGATACCGCTTGTAAGCAAGGGACTTGTTAAGCGCGCGCACAGAAGAAATATTGCGGTGCAGTACTGGACAATAAACGATCCCGATGATATGAGAATGCTCATTGAAATGGGCGTTGACTGTATTATGACGGATGATCCGAAATTGTTAAAGGAAATTTTGGAGGAGTACAAATAATCACGTAGAAAAGGATGTGTGGTATGGCTAAAAAGGCGGAAAAGGCTATTAAATGGGAATTACCGAAAGAACGTCAACCTGTATGGGGAGTGATCAAATTTATATTCAGCCCGTTTTTTCTGGTAAAGAACATAGAATATCTTGGACCTGCATTTCCCGAAAAGTGCATTATTGTGTGTAATCACAACAATAAGAAGGGTCCCGTGGTGTATGATTTCAGCCTGCCCATCCGCCATGCTACATGGGGTGCGTATCAGATGTTGGGGTCGTATAATATGCGATTCAAATATTTACGCGACATTTTCTACATGAGAAAAAATCGCAAGAGGAAATGGATAGCAACGATCAAAGCGGGCTTTGAATCAGTATTCTCCATTTACGCTTACAAGGGGATAAAGGTAATACCCTCGTATCCCGATACGCGGTTTATCAATACTCTGCATTACAGCATGCAATGCCTTGACAGCGGGATGGCAGTATCCATGTATCCCGAGGATTCCGACAACGGATATCTTGACGAAATGACACACTTTTTCCCCGGGTTTGTAATGCTCAGCGAGCAATACTACAAAAAGACGGGTGAAGACCTGCCGGTATTCCCCATTTACTACGGACGCAAAAAGAAAAAGATAGTAGTCGGCAAGCCTCTTTACATTCAGGAATATTTAGAGCAGGGGTTAAAGCGCAACGAAATTTCCGAGATCTTCCGTCTGGAGGTAAACAAATTATACCGCGAGCATTTTGCTCAGTAACGAATGCTTATACATAATATTTTGCATCGGACTGCCGACTTTTTAGGTCGGCAGTTTTATTTTGCGGTAAATGCTGCACATTTATCAGCATCATAACGCATTATATTAAATATAGTCCGCACATTTTGAAATTATTTCCATATTATAAACTATATATGAAGTTTTTTTGACAATATTCGACAAAAACATTGTCATTTCGCGGATAATGTGTTATAATTATCTTGTGTAATTATGCCCTGTTGACAGTTAAATTTTTTATATGCCGTCAACGTGGTACTACTATTAAAATTACGGAGCAGGTTAATGAAAAAATTTGTTATTCTACCCGACGTTGCTTGCGACCTTTCGGGTGAATTGAGAGAGTATTTTGATCTCGAAAACTACATACACGGATACGTTCACATCAACGGCGAAGCAGTAAGATCCACACTTGACTGGGACACAATGTCGAGAAACGATTTTTACAGCACTCTCGCCAATAAAAAGAACACCATCAGCAGTGCCGCTGCCAGCCCCGAGGAATTCTACCTTTTATTTAAGGAATATGCCCAAAAGGGTTACGATATTCTGAGCATGTCGCTTTGTTCTAAGATCAGCGGTACGTACAATATATCGATGCTTGCCGCAAACAGAATAAAAGAGGATTTCCCCGAATGCAATATTTATTGCTTTGACTCACAGAGAATGTCCGGATCGTTTGGGCTTTTGGTATGCTACGCACTTGAGTTTCAAAGACAAGGCAAGTCCTTTGATGAGATAGTTGCATGGCTGGAAGAAAACAAGCACAAGGTTCATCAGATGGGACCGATAGACGATCTTACATTTATTGCAAGACGAGGCAAAATATCAAACGGTAAAGCGTTTTTTGGCAATCTTGCCGGAGTAAAGCCAATGGGTGATTGCAACACCGAAGGCTACGTTACGGTGCTTACGAAAGTAAAGGGCATAAAAAAGGCGCTTGCAGTAACTGTGGAATATATCAAGGAATTGGCTGAAAACATAGAGGATCAGTACATATTGATCATGCACAGCGACAGGCAAGCTTACGCTGAAGTCCTCAAGGGTATGATAGAAGCCGAGATCAAATGCAAAAAGGTATTTGTGAGCGACGTTTTTCTCACCTGCGGTACAAATATCGGACCGGGCATGGTAAGCGTTTACTTTTTAGGTTCACCTGTTTCTGAAAATTGTGAAAGAGAAAAAGAAGCAATGACTGCCGTTTTGGCAAGATGTGAATAAGCTTTTTGGATGGTATATATAATGAAGAGAATTGACGGACCCGGCATTGCCGATTTGTTAAGATCCGGGATTGAAAATATAGAAATACACAAGAAGACACTTAACGAGCTGAACGTCTTCCCCGTGCCGGACGGTGATACGGGTACAAATATGACGTTGACGCTGAAGTACGGACTTGAAGGCGTAAAGGATGATAGTCTTGGTGTCAGCCACGTGCTTAATGCATTTTCCGGAGCTGCAGTATTTGGAGCAAGAGGTAATTCCGGAGTTATAATCTCGCAATTCTTTAAGGGATTTGCAAACGGGGCTAAATCAAAGGACGTTTTTGACGTGAACGACCTTGTTCTTGCGCTTGAGGACGGTTACAAGCAGGCATACCGCGCTGTTGCAAAGCCTGTTGAAGGCACTATGCTTACGGTTTTGAGAGAATCAAGCGAGGCGGTAACACAAGCAAGACCGCAAAGCTTTGAGGAGCTTTTTGACGTTCTTTTATGCGAAGCAAGGGCGTCTCTCAAAAGAACTCCGGAGCTTTTGCCCGTTTTGAAAAAAGCAAACGTTGTTGACAGCGGTGCAAGCGGTGTAGTATATATGTTTGAGGGAATGAAAAAGCACTTGTTGGGCGAAGATTTGGAAGAAGAAGATAACGGCGACCATTCCCATGACGAAGCTGTTGAGTACATTGATCTTTCGCGCTTTAACAAGAACACCAAATTTGAATACGGCTACTGCGTTGAGGGCGTTATTCAGGTGACCCAAAACGAATTTGACCACGACTCATTCTTAAAAAAGCTTGAGTGCATTGCAGAGTCCATAGTTTCATCTGTAGAGGACGACAAGGTAAAGCTACACGCGCACGTAAAGCAGTTGGCGCCCTTGATGGAGCTTTGCCAAGAGTATGGTGAATTTTTGACGGTAAAGATCGACAACATGACTGTGCAAAACATGCTTTCAGAGCCCGAGCCCGAGCAGGTTAAGAAATTTCTTTGTGCATCAAGGGATGATGGAAGCGATTTTGCGGTGGTTGCTGTGGCTACAACACAGCTTATGCAGAAAACATTCTCCGACATGGGTGCTGACGTTGTAATATTGAGCGATATTGCGCCGTCAACTCAGGATCTTGTGGATGCTTTTGCAATGACCGATACAAAAGAGATACTGGTATTCCCCAACAGCCCAAACTCAATATTTGCAGCCATGCAAGCCGCAAGCCTTTGCAAAACTGCAAGAGTTACGGTGCTTAACAGCAAGAGTGCCGCAGAATGCTATTGCGCGATGTCGTTTTTGCAGTTTGACTGCGATGCAGCGGATGCAATTTCGCAGGCTAACGAGGTACTTTCAAACATTTATTCGTTTGCAGTGTATCACGCAGTAAAGGACGTAAAATATGAAAGCAAGCACATAGATAAAAATGATTTCTTTGCGCTGAATGGAAAATCGTTGCTTGGCGTTGATCCGTCGCTTAATGATATTGTGTTAAAGCTTGTAAACAATAAAATAGAAGAAGATCCTCGCGAAATAATAACCGTATTCTACGGAAAGTCCGTAAGCGAGGCTCACGCCGAAAGAATTGCCGCCCTTATAAGAGAGGCACAGCCCCTTGTGGAGGTTTCGGCAATATCTACAGAAGAAACGATCTACGATCTTACAATCGTTTTTGAATAATATGGAGGAATTATGAAGAGAATTACAAGCAAAAAGCAACTGACTATTTACGGTTGTGCAGGTTTGGGTGTTAATATGCTCAACCTTGTTGTAGGATCGTATTTGTGCAGCGCACTCCTTGTGGGTGGCTTTGAGGATCATATTGAATCATGGACTTATCTTAACAAGGACCTTGTAGTGGCAGCCGTTTGGTCTGTTTTTGTTTTCCTGGCTAAGGCTTTGGACGGCATTATTGACCTTCCGCTTTCATCCTTTGCAGACAGGCTTAACACCAAATTCGGACGCAGAAAAACTGCAATACTTATGGGCTTTATTCCCATGATAATCTCTTATTTGTTGTTCCTTGTTCCCGTTACTCCCGAAGAAACGATAGCAAACACCATATGGTTTGGCGTTGTGCTTTGCATATTCTATGCATCATACACTCTTACCATGCTGACGTATTACGCTACGTTCTCCGAGATATGCCAATCGGAGCAGGATACGGTTTATCTTTCAAACATAAAGTCAATTTGCGACGTTGTATATTTTATTTTGGGTTACGCACTCATCCCCGTATTTATAAGCATGAGCATCAATATCAGGATAGTTGCGCTGATATTCCTTCCCTTGTGCTTGACGATGCTTATTCCGTTCTTCCTTCTTAAAGAAAACGACGACGATGAAAAATCGGTGCGCGCACTCACTCTCCAGACTGCGCTTGTAACCGCATTCAAGAATAAGCCGTTTATTTATTGGATGTTTACTTCGTCCATTACCGCCATTGGTCTTCAGCTTTTCCTTGGCGGAATAAACGAGGTATTCTCATCCACAGGTCTTAACATGACTGTGGTTATGGCGTCATCATTTGTGCCCGTGCCGTTTACGATATTCCTTTATAATCGCATTGTTAACAAAAAGGGTCTTGGATTCGGTTACAGATACGTGCTTTCGCTTTTCAGCATTGGTATGATAGTGATGCTTATTTGTAACCTCTTTGGTAACCAGATGTCCAAGGGACTTCTTACCGCTATTGCCATTTGCGGCGGCGTGGTAGTATCTTTTGCAATAGGTACTTTCTTCTCCGTTACGTACACGGTACCCACAAAGCTTGCGCAGAAGGAGCTTGAAACAACGGGCAAGTCCGTTGCAACTATGCTTTTTGCCGTGCAGGGCTTGTTTGAAGGCATTGCAGCAGGTATTGCGACGGGATTTATTCTCGTTTCGCTCAAGCACAACGATTGCATTTTTCTTTTGCCCATTATAGTTGTTGTATGCTGCATGATAGCTCTTGTGATGTCGTTCAAGTTTGACAAAACGATCTCCCTTATGGGTAAGGACGGAGAAAAATAATTAATGTTTCTCGAATTTTTTCGTTTACTTGGCACGATCACAGGCTACCCCGCACAGATCATCATGTTCAAAAGGCGGACGTTTTATGAAACAAAGCGTCGCAAGGATACATTCAAGGGCGGAAAGCTTATAGTTTCAAACCACATCAGCCAATTGGATTACGTTATGACGTCGTTCATTGTTTTCCCCAGAAAGCTCAACGCCATAGTTGCCGAGACGGCGTTTGAAAATAAGTTTTTTAACTGGGGAATGAAATTCTTTGGCATGATAAAGGCTGACAGGATCAATAAAACGCTCGGTTTCATTAGCGAGGGTGCAAACGTACTTAAAAAAGGACAGCTTTTGCAGATATTCCCCGAGGGGCACAATTCCCACGACGGAAAAATACATGAATTTTCTCGCTCGTACATTGCGATTGCGCATCGGGCAGGCGTGCCGATAGTGCCCGTGGTGTTTGACGGAAATTACGGTTTATTCAAGAGGGCAAGCGTTATTATAGGCGACGAAATAAACGTAACGGATTTTTTCTCCAAAGATAGAAAGAATCCCACAAGGGATGAGCTCGCAAAAGCGCACGAATACGTTTACAACAAGGTGCTTGAGCTTCGCGAGGAGCTTGAGGTAAGAAAGCAAAACGGCAACAAGGAGGCAAAATAATGGAGGCTATTATCGATCTTATTACGCATCCGATATTTGTATGGACTGTTGTAATACTCATTGCATCCGGAATACTGTTCTGGATTGTATCGTACATTGTTGCATCGTGGTGTGTATATACACAGACCCTGCAACGTCGCTCAAAGGAGCAATGGGGGCGCGAGCTTCCTAAGGATATTGATCCCGAGCAGAAGCCAATGTATGAAGCAGGCTTGAGGTGGTCCGAGGAGCATCAGGAATACAAGCACGACGTTCATATTGTTCGTGACGGACTGAATCTTTACGGAGAATATTACGACCTTGGTTATGACAAATGCGTGATGGTGCTATCGGGCAGGACTGAATGCCTCAAATACGGATATTATTTTGGTATTCCTTACACAAAGAACGGCTACAACGTGCTCGTGCTTGACCCAAGAGCTCACGGGCTTAGCGACGGCGAATTTAACACCGTTGGATTTGAGGAAAGCCGTGACATAATTAAGTGGGTAGAATTTATGATGGATACCTATGGCATTAAACATTTTGTGTTCCACGGCATATGCATTGGTGCAGCCGGCGGTATACTGGCTCTTACGTCCGGGAACTGCCCCGACACGGTAAAGGCAATAGTGACCGAGGGAATGTTTGCTAATTTTGGCGAATCGGTTAAAAACCATCTTATCGAAAGAAGAAAGCCCGTTTTTATTATGCTTGACCTTATTGATGCCTGGATGAAGCATTACACCGGTCACACGATGAAGATAGGACCTATCAATTTTATTGATAAGCTCAACGTGCCGTTACTTATGATCCACAGCAAGGAGGATCTGTATTCCACCCCCGAATATGCTGAGAAGCTTTACGATAAAGCAGGTTCAAAATTTAAGCGTCTTGTGTGGTTTGAACACGGAAGGCACTCTATGTTACGTATTAAGGATACTGATCTGTACGATACGTCTATAACCGAATTCCTGGCTGAGATTTCAGCTGAAATATAATTATTAAGAATAGGAGATATAAAATCATGTATTGTAAGCATTGCGGATATCAATTACCCGAAGATTCAAATTTCTGCCCCAACTGCGGCAAAATAACAGAGGAAGTAAAGCAAGAAGAAGTAAAAAAAGAAGTAAAAAAAGAAGAAGAAAAGATCGAAATTATCAATTGCGCACCTGTCGATGACCTTGCTCAGCAGGAAAAGGATGAGCTTGGCGGCAAGATACTTAAGTTTGCCATTCTTGGTATGGCGTTTGGCGTTTTTCTTCCTGTGCTTGGATTTATTTTTACGCTCATTGCCAAGGCAAAGATCAGAAGCTACATAAAATTATTCGGCGAGACCGAAGGCAGGGCTTCAGTTGGTAAGGGCTTGAGCATTGCGGGCTTGATAATAAGCATTTTCTTCTTTGTTATCTGGTCGATCTATGCTATTGCTATAGTAGCTATCATAATGTCACAGATTTCGGATTTTATGGTAATGTGATAAAAAGTTTGCGGTGGAGATGTATTTCTCCACCGTTTTTGTTGACATTCTATAGCTGTTATGTTATAATAATTACAATAATGAAAGAAGCTGAAGCTTCTCTGATGTAATTATTGAAACATTTGAGGTAGAAACGCGTATTGCGCGTTTCATTATGTTATAATAATCGCAAGCAAGGTACAAACTTCGTTTGTAATAATGCGATTATTGAAACATTTGAGGTAGAAATGCGGATAACGCATTTCATTATGTTATAATAATTACTATAATGAAAGAAGCTAAAGCTTCTCTGATGTAATTATTGAAACATTTAAGGTAGAAACGCGGATTGCGCGTTTCATTATGTTATAATAATCGCAGACAAGGTACAAACTTCGTTTGTTCAAATGCGATTATTGAAACATTTGAGGTAGAAATGCGGATAACGCATTTCATTATGTTATAATAATCGCAGACAAGGTACAAACTTCGCTTGTTCAAATGCGATTATTGAAACATTTGAGGTAGAAATGCGGATAACGCATTTCATTATGTTATAATAATTACAATAATGAAAGAAGCTAAAGCTTCTTTGATGTAATTATTGAAACATTTAAGGTAGAAATGCGGATTGCGCATTTCATTATGTTATAATAATCGCAAGCATGGTACAAACTTCGTTTGTTCAAATGCGATTATTGAAACATTTGAGGTAGAAACGCGGATTACGCGTTTCATTATGTTATAATAATTACAATAATGAAAGAAGCTAAAGCTTCTTTGATGTAATTATTGAAACATTTAAGGTAGAAACGCGGATTGCGCATTTCATTATGTTATAATAATCGCAAGCAAGGTACAAACTTCGTTTGTTCAAATGCGATTATTGAAACGATCGAGGTAGAAACGCGTATTGCGCGTTTCATTATGTTATAATAATTACAATATGGTATAATTATTAGGTATTTCTATATCGGGAGGTATTATATGAGAATAGGCTCAAATCTCACTCTTTTTCACGATTACGGTGATGAATGCTTTAAGAAAATGAAGGAATTCGGCTACGACTACGCCGACATACACATTGACGATGCGCCGTATACTTCAAACGAAGAAGCTTACTACGCTTATTACATGAATCAGAAGCGCCTTGCAGACGAAGCGGGCGTTACCATCTGGCAGGTGCACGGTCCGTGGAGATATCCCCCGCACGACGAAACTCCCGAGCACAGAGCTGACAGATTAAGAATAATGACTTGGAGTATCCGTGCTACGGCTAAGATTGGCTGCAAGCTGTGGGTGGTTCATCCTTTGATGCCATTTGGTGAGAATGACGATTTTAATTACGAGAAATTCCTGGATATTAACTACGAGCACTTTATGGCGTTGTTGCCCGTTGCAAAGGAAAACGGCGTTACGATTTGCCTTGAGAATATGCCTTTTAGATTCTTGACAATATCAAAGCCCGACAACACATATGAGCTTGTTAAGAGAATTAACGACGAGAACTTTAAGATGTGCCTTGACACAGGTCACAGTGCGGTATTTGGTCTTTCCCCTGCTGATGCTGTTCGCAAGATCGGCAAGGATATTAAGGCGCTCCACATTCACGATAACTTGGGCGATGGCGATATTCACCTTTTGCCGCTCATGGGTGTTATTGATTGGAAGGACTTTATGAAGGCGTTGAAGGAGATCGAATTTGACGGTGTGTTCTCGCTTGAAACGAGCTGGAACGATTTCTTGCCGAATTCAGTATGCAACGAAACAAAGCTGAAGGCGCTGAGAGCGATATTGGATGAGTTGATGTCGTACTAAAAATATAAAAAACATTAAAAAAGGTATTGACAAAAAACAAATTATGTAGTATAATATAACAGTCTTGAGCGAGAGTTTAAGACTTTATATTTGCCGGCTTAGCTCAATTGGCAGAGCAGCTGATTTGTAATCAGCAGGTTGCGGGTTCGAGTCCCATAACCGGCTCCAGAAAAAAGCACTTGCGAACAGCAAGTGCTTTTTTCAACGAAATTCGCCTTCGGCGAGTGAAATATGGCTTCGCCATGTGAAATAGCTACGCTGTGAAATATTTGCTTCGCAAATATGAAGAGGCGAATTTCATTTCACATCGAACGAAGTGAGATATTTCACAATTTTCGCGAGAAAATTATTTCACATTCACCGCAGGTGAATATTTCACTAAAAATTCAAAGCCCTTGATTTCGGGGGGCTTTTTGTGTTTTTAGGGGTAAAAAGCACTACCCTTTCACCATTGCACCTTTTCTTGAACCTTTTGGACTTGAACTTGTAACTTTTTCTTGTCACGCTCTGCGCGACAAATTTCCATGTTCGGTTGGTAGACATCTTGTTCAGAATATGGTATAATATTTACAATAAGGAATGAAGCTAACGCTTCTTTGGTGTAAATATTGAACCATATAAGGTAGAAACGCGGATAACGCGTTTCATTATGGTATAATATTTACAATAAGGAATGAAGCTAACGCTTCTTTGATGTAATTATTGAACCATTTGAGGTAGAAACGCGGATAACGCGTTTCATTATGGTATAATAATATCGAACAAATGGACAGGGAGGTAATTGTTATGACACTTGGGCAGAGGATACAACAAATAAGAATAGAACACGGTCTTTCACAAGAGGAGTTTGCAGAAAAGCTTGGGACAACGCGGCAAACAGTTTCTCGTTGGGAGCTTGATCAGACTTTTCCGGAAATTGCAAAAATCGTACTCATCAGCAGAA
>SVGF01000019.1 GCA_015056475.1 Clostridiales bacterium | reverse complement strand
GCTGCATATCGTCTGCATCAGCAGATACAGTCGTCTGTTGTCTTTTGCTGCAAATAATAATCGCTGGTATTCGTCCTTAGTCAGTTCCGTTTCCGTGGATGAAAATATCTTTCTTTGTATTCTGATGTTTTTGACCTTTAATTCATGCCAGCCGCAAAATGAGAAAAATTTATTCAACGATGACAGAATTGAATTGACGCTTGCGGGCGCGTAATTCTCTATCAACTGCGCCTTATACGAAAGCACGTTGCTCTTTTCAATATCATCATCACCCACCCACTCTATAAAAGCAGTCACGTCGTGAACGTATTTTTCAATGGTGGCAAGTGATTTTTCTTCCTCAACTAAAAATTGTCTGAACAGTTCGATCTGTAAACTTTCAATGTGTCGCATATACAAAACCCTTTTTTGAGTTATTGTAGCACAAAACTGCAAAATTATACCAACAGATTCCCTAATAAACACCGCCCAACCGGAATCAACTCCGATCGGGCGGTATTTCTTATCACATCACAATACAATATGTATACGTCACTTCTCTTTTATGCCCCGGGGCAACTCTGTCTTCTCGCTCAAAAACCGATGTTCGTATGGGAGTCATCTTCTTAACCATCTGACCGCCTACGGAGCCTGCCTGCTTGGATGTGAGGTTGCCGTTGTAGCCATCGTTAAGTGTAACACCTACTTCGTTTGCTGCCTCCATCTTAAACTTGTCCATAGCATCTCTTGCTTCGGGAACTACGATTCTGTTATTCTTCTGTGACATAATTAATTTTCTCCATTCAAATTTTATCTTGATTAATTGCGAAGCTGTGTGCTTCACGCTTAATATTATGGACTGAATGAACGAGTTTATGTGTGGCAGTTTTTGGGAATTTTTATATAAAAAAACCCGTGCTGTGCGCACGGGAAATATTAAATTATCAATTATCTCTTTACGCCACCCAATGCGTGTATGTACGCATCCTCAAGCGTTGGCTTTACTGCCTCAGAGCCCTCATATGGAGTTTCCGCAACGTATCTGATCCTTGCTTTTCCTTCTACGTATGCAACGGACGTTACTATTGCCTCGTGACGGAGCTTTTCTTCATCCTCTGCCGTGCCGTCGAGCTCGTAGAGTCTTCCCTGAATTCCGTCTATAAACTCAGATTTGTCGCCCGTATATTTGACCTGTCCCTGTTCAAGAATGCAAATATTTCTACAGAGATTCTCTATGTCGGCAGTAATATGCGTTGAGAATATGATCGTTCTGTTTTGTGCAATTCTTGAAAGCAGATTGAGGAAGTATAATCTTTCCTCGGGGTCAAGTCCCGTTGTGGGCTCGTCAATGATGAGCACCTTTGGTTCCTCTATAAGTGCCTGCGCAATTCCTGCTCTGCGGAGCATACCGCCGGAATAGTTTGAGAGTCTCTTTTTTTCTTCACCTACAAGACCTACAGTTTCAATAGCTTCTGCGATCTTTTGCTTACGCTCCTTTTTATTCTTGATGCCCTTCATAATACAAACATAGTCAAGGAATTCAACGATGTTAAGTCTTGGCATGAGCTTTGTGCTCTGCGGCAAATATCCGAGGGATTTTCTGAATTCTTTGCGATTTGCTTTTAATTCCTTACCGTCAAACATTATTGCGCCCGAAGTCTGATCCATAACTGTTGCAATGATCCTCATGAGTGTGGTCTTGCCTGCGCCGTTTCGTCCAATAAGGCCGAATATGCCCTCAGGAATATCAAACGTAACGTTATCAAGTGCCTTTTTCTTTCCTCTGGGGTATATCTTGGTTATTTCTTTAATCTCTATCATAATATTTTCTACCTTTCTGTAACAATTTAATCTCCAAAGCCTTTGTGGAGAGTTTCTCTCTTTAACATAAAGCAAGTTGCCGCAAGCAACACTATTCCGAGCACAAAGAATATGATCCTGTTGTAGCTCCATGCGTGATACAGCAAGCTCAGATCCGCATGCTGCCCTGCAAGCGCATCGGGAACCTTATCGCTGAGCATATACACCGAAATGTAAGGGTTGAATACGCTCAATTTTGGGCTTGTATTGCCGTACTGAACGCTCTTTGTATAGTCATAAGCCAGACAATGAAAGAATACGCAAACGAACAACGGCACGTAGCAATTTCTCATCAGAACTCTGAAAAAACAGAATAATGAAAAGAAAAACAAAAATGACACAATGAACGACAGCCCTGCATAAAGCTTCCAATTTTCGGGAACAAAAATTGCAATTACAGGCTTTGCTGTTCCTGAATACGGCACGTATTCATACAATGCGAGTATCACAAACATCGGAATGATGGTGTATACGAATATCGGTAATACCTTGCTTATAAAAAGCTTTAACGTGCTTGTTCCGCAAACAAGTCCAAGCTCTATTTCGTATTTATTTATCAGAGTAAAGCAACAGAATGCCGCAAGCAATATAGTGACAGTTGTTTCCGTGTACTCAAAGAAACCTGTCATCGCCCCCGGTACTATTACGGGGCCCGGATACCAAACGTAGCTTGCAAAAAGCAAGAATACAAGCGTTACCGGTAAATAGAACCATCCGTTTATAAATGATCGCTTAAACATTTTTTCTCCTTTCAGTAACTTTATGGGTTGAGCTCATTGCCTATCGTTACAAGGCAACCTATTGACGTAGTACCCTTAAGCTTTTCTATGTCGGACGTATCAAGTTCAACCGTAACACCTTTACATGCAAGATTATCCTTGTTTGTACCGTGATTCTTTGTGCCGACGTCATAGAAATATCTGTTTTCGCGAATAGCCATTATTTCCCCATCGGGACTGAACAGCACACCGCTCACCCAGAAATTTACTGACTTACCCAACGTTACGTAAGCAGTAAGATCTGTTCTAATCGTGCCCTCGTCAAGGTGCTTTTGCGTTGCCTCCGTAATGGGTACTCTATCTATAATAAAGCCTTGCTTATCCTGCCTCATAACAAGTATTTTAAATGTATCCTCTACGTGAATATGATTTGCAATCGCCTGCCCACTGTACTCAACCGCATTGATGTCAAATTCAAACACGTCAAACTTCACGTCGGGAGTAAACAAGAAATAATTGCTCCAATTTGCCGCAAAGCCCTCAAATTTCTTTGTTTCGGTGGCAACAACGCTTCCGCTTGCAGTTTTGAAGCTTGCGCTTATTTCAATATTATAAGCCTTATCTGAGGTGTTTTGAACGTTAATTATCATAACGTCATTACCATTATAGCGGTACTTTTTCTCTGATACGTTGAATATGCCATCAACGTCCGTAGTTTTGTCGGGTGTTGCAGTCGGCTTTATAGTTGGTGTAACTGAAGCAGACGGCAAGAATGTTCCATTTGGAGTGACTGATGCGGACGGAAGTAATGATCCATCGGGAGTTGCCGAATTTTCAATATCGCATGCAGTAAATGACGCTGTGAGCAATACCGACAGGATCAAGCATAAAAACTTTTTCATAATCTTTTCATTAATAAACGAGCGTTTTAACAATATTTTTCTCCTTTCGTATATCTTTATCATTCATCATAATCTATTGAGAGCAGGCAACCTATTGAGGTAACGCCCTTCAGCATTTCTATGTCCGAGGTATCAATATCAAGAGATGCTAACCCCTTGCGAGAGAACTGCTCTTTGTCATTATCTATCTTATAATGCATTCTGTCGGGTGCTATAGCAACTATTTCACCCTTTGAATTAAACGCAACAGCAGTTGACCAGAACGTTATGGGCGTTGGCGAGGTTACGTATGAGGTTAATTCATATATTATCGTGCCTTTTTTAATATCCTTTTCGGTTGCCACCGTAATATGCTTTTTGTCTAAAATAAAGCCTATTTCATCTTGAAGCAATACGCTTATACATAGCGGATGTTCAGTATCCAGATGCACCTTATCAGCAAGCACCGGACCACTATACGGAGTCGCTTTTAGCTCAAACTCAAATTCATCAAAGCTTATTTGAGGGTTTAGTACAAAATAATTGCTCCAATTTGGTGCAAAGCCCTCAAAGGATATCACTTCGGACTTGATATTGTTTCCACCTGTATTCTTGTAGCTTGCGGTGATTTCGATTGAATACGCCGTATCGGACGTATTCTCAACGTTAAGTAGCATAACGTTATTGCCCTTGAAAGTGTACTTTTTTTGTGATACGCTGAACACTCCGTCAACTTCAGTAGTTTTGTCGGGTGTTGTAGTCGGCTTTATTGTTGGTGTAACCGAAGTGGACGGCAACTGCGAGCCATTTGGAGTGACTGATGTGGGCGGAGAGGGTGATCCATCGGGAGTTGCCGAATTTTCGATATCGCATGCAGTAAATGACGCTGTGAGCAATACCGACAGGATCAAGCATAAATACTTTTTCATAATTATTTCATTAATAAACCAGCGTTTTAACAATATTTTTCTCCTTTCGAATACATTGATCATTCATCATAATCTATTGAGAGCAGACAACCGATTGAGGTAACACCCCTCAACATCTCTATGTCCGAGGTATCAATATCAAGAGATATACCTTTATAAGATAAATAATTTGCATTCGTATTATTGCCGATCTTATAGTGCATTCTGTCCGGAGCTATAGCAACTATTTCGCCCTTGGAATTAAACGCAACTGCTGTTGACCAAAACGTTATTGGCGTTGGCGAGGTTACGTAGGAGGTTAAATCAAAGGTTATAGTGCCTTTTTGAATATCTTTTTCGGTTGCTTTTGTAATGTGCTTTATATCCAGAATAAATCCTATTTCATCCTGGAGCAATACTGCTATATAAAGCGGATATTTTGTATCCAAATGCACCTTATCAGCAAGCACCGGACCACTATAAGGAGTAGCTTTGAGCTCAAACTCAAATTCGTCAAAGCTTATTTGGGGGTTTAGCACAAAATAATTGCTCCAATTTGGTGCAAAGCCCTCAAAGGATATCATTTCGGACTTGATAATTTTTCCGCCTGCGCTCTTGTAGCTTGCTGTGATCTCGATTGAATACGCCTTGTCGGACGTATTCTCAACGTTGAGTAGCATAACGTTATTGCCCTTGAAAGTGTACTTTTTCTCTGATACATTGAACACTCCGTCAACGTCCGTCACCTCATCGGGGACAATATCAGGGGTGGATGTTGGAGCCAGTGTTGCGCTCGGAGTTAAGCTCGCCGATGCAGATGGCTTTACGGTTTCACCCGCAGATGCACTTGGATCAGCTGACGGTGAACCTGTTCCCCCGGGGCTTGATTGAGGCTCACAAGCCGCAAAACTAAAAATGATCAATAGGGATAATACTATTGCTGATAGTTTTTTCATAAATACATCCTTTCATTTTTTATTAATATCTCGGATCAATTTCCGTATCCCGTAAAATATTCTACCTTCATAATGCCGATAAGGCAGGTACAATGCTTTTTGTACTCAATGTTATCAGTACCGGAGATCCAAGTCATGCTACCGGGGCGGGCCTCGTTATTTCCGTAATCCTTATCGCTTCCACCGACGTTCCAGAATATAGGATTCATATCAATTTTAACAAGATTACCATTGCTGTCAAATATTGCACAATGAGCAACAATTTTAAGCGCTCTTGGGTTGGTTTGCCAGAGTATTGCTTCTACCTCAACCTCAATTGCTTTATCGATATGCTTTTGAGACGTGTTTTTAAGCTCAACTCTTTCTCCAAAACGGTTTCCGTTTTCTCTTATCCAGCTTTTTGCGTATTGTGCTCTGTGAACGTAATTAAAAAGCACTTCGCCCGTGTATTCTGTGGATGATATTACAAACTCAAAATCGTCATAATCTATATACGGACAGAACATACAATAATTGACGCTGTTTGGCGCAAAGCCGTACATATAATATTCATCGGTCTTTATTATTTTTCCGTCTGAAGACAGATAATTACCCTTTATCTTCAGGTCATACGCCTTATCGGTAACGTTTTCTATTGTGAGTATTACGGTATCGTATCCAAAATAATCATACAACCTTTGCGAGACCACAAACCTTTCTTCAACCTCAACCACCTTATCGGGAGGCGGTGTGGGTGTTGGGATCACCGTCGGCACAGGAGTAGGCTCTATGGTCGGTATTGGTGATACTGTTTGTGTAGGTGTGGCATCCGGTGTTGGAGTACCAAGCACACAAGCAGAAAGCATTGTCACTAAAAGAAAACAGATAAGTATCTTTAATAACGTTCGTTTCATCACTTATCCTCCTCCACGTAGAGTATTGACAACACGCCGCTTGCATTTGATACGTTATCGGGCGGTGCATATTTTGAAGACGATGACACCTTTATGTCCGTAACGTAGATCAGAGCGTTAAAGGAGTTGCCATTAGGATCGGTGGTTTTGGGATAATTTGAAATTGATCCCGATTTGTAGTATTTTAATATTTTCCCGTCTGCACCTATAACGATAGCCTCCCATTTGAACTTCAATGCACCGTCAAACGACGATCTGACGCCCTTAAAATCAAGCCAGACACAGTGATACCAGTCATACTCGGGCTTTGGATCGTAAGCAAAAAGTCCTGTGCCGTCCGAAAGGCATTTTGACACCTGTACCTGCGTATTGTTTTTTACAGTAAGGTACTGTGTAAAAGTGGGCTCGCTTGCGGGTGTTATTTTGAGCTCAACCTCAAAGCTCTCAAAGCTTATTTCGGGATAGAATATGAAATTGTTTGTCCAATTTGCAATAAAGCCCTTATAAGCCTTGGTTTCAGATTTTATCACGTTTTTATCTGAATCGAGGTAGCTTGCGGCAAGTGTTACGTCATAAGCGTTGGGCGACTTATTCTCAACGTTTACAATTACTAGCCCTTTGCCGTTGTAATCGTATTTCTTTTGTGAAACGGTGAATATACCATCGTGATCGGTGATCTTGTCAGGTGTGGGGCTTGGAGCCGACGGGCTTGGGCCAGGAGTCTGCAGACTTATAGTCGGCGATCCGCTTTTAGTGCAAGCGCACGTAAGCAACAAAAGAAAAAGCAATACTGCTATTGATCTTGATCGCATAGAATCATTCTCCGTAAATTACAGTTTGTCTTTGCTGCTGATACAACCATTCAAGTATTGAAATATCATCAACTGAAACGTAGTTATTTGCAACGTCAGCACCGTTTTTATCATCGGTCTGTGTGAGATATACGTTTGTAAATCCGCCGAGATCCTTCAATGCATTGTAGGCTGTTTCGCCGTAATTTCTCATGTTTGTTTCAGGATCACCGCCAATATCGTGAACGTAATGTATGGGCATATCCTTCATTTCGGGACGTATATCATCAATAATTGCATCTACGTTACCAAAACTGTCACCGTAAACAGTCACACCTACACCGTAAACCGAAACAAATGCAGACGCACACTGCGGGTATTGAAGAACAGTTTGCCATGCCATCCAACAGCCCAAACTTGTGGCGATCATGTATTTACGCTTAGCATCAACGTTATATTTTGAGGAAACGTACTCAATAACGTTCTTTACTCTTTTGGCATCCGCGTGCACCCATTGAGACCCTTTGTAAGGTGTAATAACTATGCTATCGTGCAACGGGCTTTCCTTGTGACAAAACAGCAGGTTTACGTCTTCCATAAGTCCGTTATCGTCGCCGGCTCTTTGTGACTCGGATGAAAAATACACCACAAGCGGGTATTCCTTGCTTTGGTCATAATCATCGGGTACGTATATGCTGTAATCAAGCTCAAGATCTCCCGAGCCGTTCTTAAATTCCGTATGAGCATTAAAGCCGGACGGTGTACCAGTCGGCTTTGGCGTTGGTGTTTTTGTTGGTGTTACCGTCGGAGTAACCGTCTGCGTTACAGTAGGTGTGTTCTCCACCGTTGGTGACGGTGTTGGTGCCGTGCAGCCGCACAGTATTAATACCGCAAGAAACACAAGTATGAATCTTTTCATAATTGAACCTTTCTTTTATTGTTTTTGTTGTTATTTATTATTCTTTTCGTTTTCTTTTACCGCTTCATTGAACTCATCCATGTCAATTACGGTTTTTTCAACACTTGTGACGCTCATGAATGATTTATACCCTATAAAATCATTTAAGTGTTCAAGCACGTATGCAGCCTGCGGTGAATTATCCTGACAATCAGGATTCTCCTCGCTGTCACCGCATATGGGACCAAAACCGAGGTATGGATTTGAAATGCCGCCGAGGTTAAAGAATTTGAATGTCCTTTGGAAATAAACTCTGCCCTTGTTGTCTATCAATACGCACGTAGTATATGCAGTAAGCGGAATACCCGAAAGCGTTGCGTAAGCGGCAAGTCTTACACGCATTGCCTTTGCCTTTTTTATCTCCTTATCGGTAGCCTCCTCAAGCAAAACAAGAGTATTACCCTTATCGATCTGCAATATCACGCCGCCCTTATACGCGTGGATATGGTTTGAAAGCACCTCGCCAGAAAATTCTGTTGACTTGATGTCAAAATCAGCCGTTGTAAAATTCACGTTCGTATTAAAAACAAAGTAATTGCTCCAATTTGCCGCAAAGCCCTCAAATTTTTGGGTCTGTGTTTGCTGTGTTTGGCCCGATTCATCCAAAAATTCGCCCGTAAGCTCTATATTTTTAGGAGTGTTAGCTGTGTTTTTAACGTTTACTATAACGACGTTATTATTATTGTAATCCTTATACACCTCATAAGACACTTCAAAAGAATCTACGACCTTTGTATTGTCGGGCGTGGGAGTCGGATTGGGTGTAGATGTTGGTCCAAGAGTTGTATTTGGCGTTACAGTAACATTTGGTGACTGCGACGTTGATGGCGTTGGTGAATTTTCTACCGTTTGTGAGGGTGTTGGTGTTTGTGCCGTGCAACCGCACAGTATCAATACTGCAAGCAATATAGATATAAGTTTTTTCATAATGATTCCCTTCTTTTATTGTTTTTGTTATTATTTATTATTCTTTTCGTTTTCTTTTACCGCTTCATTGAATGCATCCCAATCAAGTACGGTTCTTTCAACGTGAGTGATGCTCATAAAGGACTTATAATTCGTGAAATTGTGCATGTTTTCTTTCACTTTTGCGGCAGGCTCGGGGTTATCCTGACCACCAGAAATTACGGGGCGGTCACCGCATATCGGGCCAAAGCCGAGGTATGGATTTGCAATACCACCAAGGTTAAAGAGCTCACACGTTCTTGTAAAGAAAACCTTATTGTTATTATCGATCAACACGACAATCGTGTCTGCCGTTAAGGGTGTACCGTAAAAAGTACTGTATGCGGAAATCTTTACACGTACGTCCGTTGCTTTTTTCATCTCCTTTTCTGTGGCACCCTTGAGCAATATATAATCTGTGCGGTTTTTATCTATCAAGATCTTTACGCCACCCTCATGCGGATGAATGTAGTGCGAAAGCACCTCTCCTGTAAATTCTGTTGATTTGATATCAAATTCAGCCGTCGCAAACTTCGCCTTTGTTTTAAAAATAAAGTAATTGCTCCAATTTGCCGCAAAGCCCTCAAAGCTTTGTGTCTGTGTTTGCACTGTAGCACCCGATTCATCCAAAAACTTACTCGTCAACGTTATATTTTTTGGAGTATCAACAGTATTTTTAACGTTAACTATAACAAAGCTATTATTGCTATAATCCTCATACACCTCGTAAGACACCTCAAACTCTCCAATCGTTTGAACGTTATCAAACGAAGGAGCAGGCGTTGCCAAAGGGCCGTGTGTTGCGTTGGGTGTTGTGGTTACATCGGGAGTAACAGTTGTAACGGGGTTTTGGGTTGAGTTTGGGTTTGCTGTTGCAGACTGTGAGGGTGAAGCAGACGATTCCAACGCGGGATCGCCGCCGCACGCAGTTGCTGACATTATGCAGGTTAAAACTAATATTAAAGTAATTATTTTTTTCATATATATCTCCTTATTTTGTTATTCTTCTTTGAGCAAAGAGCCAATTTAACACTTCAATATTGCCCTTTGATGCAAAGTGATTTATTATGTCCTTGCCGTGACCGGAGGTTTCTTTCATTGTAACGTTTGTAAAACCTTCGACCGCAAGTGCTTTTACTATGCTTTGAGAATATTTGGAATACGAGGCATCCATTGACGTATCGTCGGTATCGTGAACGAAATACAACGGAATATCTATCAATTCGTCTTGAACTTCATCCAAAACACCCACAATATTTTTGCCGTCGGAGCCAACCGGCACTCCGGGGCCGTGCACAAACAGTGCGCTTGAAATAAGCGTTGGGTACTTTACCAAAAGCTTCCAGCCTGCAAAGCAGCCCATTCCGGAGCTTACGAGATATATTCTCTCGTCATCTGCGTTATACATTGAGGTTACGGTATCTATCAGATTTTTAAGCGAGTCCTCCATATTATTCCACGTAGCAGGCGCTTGGGGCACAACCACTATACTGTCAAAAAACGGGCTGTTTTCATCACAGAATAACACCTTTGTCTGCTCCATGTGGCTGTTGCCGTCTGTTCCGTAATTATTACTGCCAAGGCAGAACACTACAGGCAAAGCTTGGTCGCCCGTGTAGCTTTGGGGAATATAAATTCGGTAAACAAGCGCATTCTCTCCAACTATTTCACGCTTTAAGAAAGCTTTGTTCCAATCAAATGAATTTTTGTCAACGGACGGTGACGTTTGGTTCGGGTCATAAGTCGGACCTGCGGTCGGCGATCCGAGGCTTGCAGTTGGCGGACCTGCGGTCGGCAGGCTTGCAGTTGGCGGACCTGCGGTCGGCAAACCTTCTACCGTTTGCGACGGTGTGGGATCAGCGCTACAAGCCGACATTATTATAAGTATTACTGTTGTTAATATCAAAATGAGCTTTTTCATGTTTTCCTCTGTTTTTGTTTTTATTAATGTTGAATGGGAGGATAAAAATCAATCATTGGTATGTATATTGCATAGCCGTTGATGAGCTTTTTCACTATCTTGTTCTCCTTCGTGTAAGCAAGTAGCTTATAATAAAAGTAACCAACGAAAAGCCGAGTATAAACGTATATGCAAGTATCATATCCTTTTCATAGAACGTATTATGTATTGCCTTTTCGTCAAACCATTCGGTGTCCTTAAAAGCCCACCACTGCTGTATTCCCCATGTAAATGGCGAGAAATAATTGTGATATACCTCGGAGATGTTTCTTCTTAACGAGGTGTATGTCAAATAGTTAAAAAGCACGTATACCAATCCCGCCACACCACCAACTATGCCATTCTTAACCAACGAGCCTACGAGGTATGTGAGCGCGATATGGAAGATTATTCCGGGCATGATGCCGTAAATGCATTGTCTGAGTACTCTTGGAACGGTAGTCTTGAGCATCCATTCTGTAGACCAGCTTGGCAAACCGCCGCGGGAATAGTAATAATAATAAAACGATACGAATGCGCACACCAGACAAACCACAGTATTTACCGTGACGAGAGCTGTGATCCTGCCTATAAGGTAGCTTGCGGGACTAACATTACCTGCTCGCTCTATCTCATAAAAATTATCCGAATGGTTGCGCGTTAACACGAGCATTGTGGATACCACCGCAAATATCGGCAATGAATACATTGCCATCCACGCTCTGAGATTCAGTATTACCTGAATTATCGTGGCATATTTAAGCTTGTATCGAGGGTCGGTATCAAGTATAGTGTCCATGATTTTGTTGTCCTCCACCACTACGTACGAGTAATTGACCCTTATTGCGGCATACATTATTATACCGAATGCCGCTACTGCTCCCATCCAGAATATTGCAGAGCGCAAAAGAGTTTTGAGTGTAGTTTTGTAGCTTTGCCAAAACATATTGGCAAAAAGCTTTTCGTGCAAAACGGTAAAGAAATTCTTTATCATATATTCTCCTTTTATCTTGTTCTTTTTATTGTCATGAAATATGATGCGCCGAGCATCAGAGCGCTTGCGCCGAGAATGCACGAGGTAATGAGTATCATCTCTGCTTTTGTGATCCATACGCATTGAGGCAGGTTAAAAAGCGGATCACCGATAGTGCCCCAATAATTAAACAAGCATTGAGGAGTAACGTCCAGGTGGTCCTTAACAAAATCACCAAGTCGCAACCAGAAATGCTGGAAGAGGTAATTGGTAAGTGCATACAAAATGCCCATGATTCCGCCTACAATGCCGTTTTTGAACAGAGTTGACATGAACACCGTTACGGAAACGTAATTTATTGTTGCGGGGACAATGCAATTAAAATATACCCTCAATATTCTGACTGTTGAGTCACAAATATACTCCCACAACGTAAACTGTGCAAGCCCGCCCCTTGTGAAGTAATAGTAATTTATAGAAAAGAACGCAAAGAAAAGCGAAGCAAGCGAGGTGATAGTAACTATAGCCAACACTCTGCCAAAGAAATATCTTGCGGCACCAACGTTGTAGGATTTTTCTATCTCAAACATATTGTCCTCGTGATCTCTGATGAGTGAGATCATTGCTGTTATTGCGCAAAACAGCGGTACGGCATAGAGCATTATGCTGCCGTTTAAGTTGAGCGCAAGCTGACTGTATCTGTCCCACGAAAGCACGTAACGCGGATCGGTATCATATATCATCTCGGACGTTATTGTGCCGTCCTGAAGTATCTCAACGTAGCCGTGGGTTGCCTGCGTGCCTTTGTAAAACACTGCAGCAAATGCTAAGATGAACGCCATCCAGAACAATGCCGATCTGAGCGTTGTTTTTAACGTCACCTTATAAGTATTCCAGAATACGTTGCCGTAAATTGGTGTGCAAAGCTTATTAATTACATGTGTTTTTGTATTCATATTTATCTCCTCTTTTTAGTTTAGCGGCTCTTTATTGATTCAAGCGCCACAAAGCCTGTAAGCGACTGATATTCTTCGGGAATAACGTAATTGTCTTCGTCCCTTTTGTTTTCCCAAGGGGTGTCGGTAGGTATCGGGGGTAATCCTCCCACGAAGTATTCGTAATTCACTCTGAAATTGCAGTTGCTCTGACCACGGTATCCTATGTGAATGATCTCACCTTTGGAATTGAACACAACGACCTTGAGAATATAATCTATCAACGCTTCTTTTGTTATGACCATTGGCCCAACAGCAAGTCCGATACAGATCACAGTCTTTGAGTTTTTAACCTCGTCCGCGCCTGTGGGAATAAACCACTCGCCCGCCTTATTGACGTGCCCCATTGAAGCGGAGGCTTTGGCTTGAGTTCCAAAGGTTACGTATTTTGCAAAGCTTTCGCCTTCATAAGGTGTAAGACTTACAGTGTATTCAAGATCTGCAAACTTAATTTCGGGCATGAACAAAAAGTAATTGCTGTAGCCATCACCCGGAAAGCCCTCAAAGGTTTTTGATTCGCTCTTTATAACACTTCCGTCTTCAGCTAAGTATTTTCCGTTTAACGTAACGTTGAAAGTTTTTTGAGAAACGTTCTGCACTCTCAGATATGCAATATTTGAGTTTTGGTAGGTCGTAACAGTCTTTTCTATTAAAAGTACGTCCTCGCCGTCGATCTCCACGTTTTTGCTTGAATCCGGAGTGGGCAGACTTACTGATGGTGCAGGTGAATTTACCGGATCGTTGTCCGGTGATGCTGACGGATTCTCGCAAGAAACGGCAAAAGTCATAAAAATGAGCGCAAGAATGACACCAAGCCCACGCTTGATGCTGTAAACAATATTTGATCTCATGCTGTTATTCCTCACCTATCCACAAAATAGAATCAATAATGGTTACGGTCTTAAGATTGTCGGGAACGACGTATTTATCCCGCTCTTGCCACGTGTATTTTGTACCGTAAAGCGGGACAAGACTTTCACCCTCGTAAGGAATAAGATTTGTGGTCATATTACCCTCATAAATGGGATCGTCTATATACAATATTACACCGTTGGCATCAATTACCAATGCCTCACTTTTGCAGCCAAGAGTGCCTTCGCATTCAAAAACGTTTGCCCTTGTTGGCATCGCCGCAAAAACACAAGCCTTGAGCTCACAATCCTCGTTTGCTTTCCACAAATAAAGATTACACTCGCTGTCGCTGTAAGCCTGAATAAGCTTTACATACCCGGGGCCCGTACCGTCTATATCTATATTGTCTGCGTAGGTCTTCCCTGTGTAAGCCTGTAAAGTAACCTCAACCTCAAAGTTATCATATTTGATCTTGGGCTGGAATATAAAATTATTTCTCCACTTGGCGGGAAAGCCCTCAAAAGTCCTTTGCTCAGTTTTGATAACGTTACCCGACGAGCTCAGATACTTTGCGTTTAGCGTTACGGTATAGGCATTATCTGTGAGATTTTCAATATGAAGAATCGTTACGTTATTTCCCTTGTACTCGTATTTTTGATGAGTGATCGAAAAGTTGTCCGTCTGAAGCGATTCTTCGGGTGCGGGGGTTGGGTAGGGTGTTTGAGATGGTGTTGCTGTAGGGTTCTGAGCAGGTGATTCCGTTGGAAGCGATTCGCACGCCGAAAACAACAGTATAACCACAGCAAAAAGTGTGCAAATTATCTTTTTCATATTTTCTCCATTTATTTTTGTATTTTATTTTATTAATTTAGTTTTTCAAAGCTTTCAAGGGCAAAAAAGCCTGTTACTTTTTTATATTCATTGGGAAGCTTGTAGTTTTTTACGTCGTCACCAAATATACCCGGAGAATACAGCACGTTTGCCGCAAATTCTGCACCCGTGTAGTTGCCTATCTCGCAGGAATCCCTTTCGATATACGGTATGTTACCGTTAGAATCAATTATTACCGTGTAGCCCGTATACCTGAACGTATTTGCGTTTGTAACCTTCATACCCTCAATGGCTAAGCTGAGCACGACTGCGCGCTTGAGTGTAGCCATATGCTCGGGGCTTGTGGGAAACGTTACCTTATTGTTTTGGTCAACAAACATAAGAGCCTCGGGCATCTTTTCTATTTTTGCCTTAGTGCCGATAATAAGGTACTGAGCATCGGATGCCGATCCGCATTCGGTTGCGGTAACGTCAAACAAAACGTCCGCATAAGATATTTCGGGGACGAATAAAAAGTAGTTTGAATACTTTGCAGGAAAGCCGTCGAATGTTTTTGTTTGTTGCTTTATAGCGTTTCCGGCTTCATCAATATAGCTTGCATTCATAACTATATCGCAAGGTTTATCGGACAAGCTTGTAACTCTGAGTGCTGTTATATTTTTGCCGTCATAATTATACGTTGTCTGCTCCAATTTGAGCTGTATACCGCCGTCTGCAACAACGTTGGCAGTCCTGTCGGGAGTGGGCGCCGATGGCGGTGTCTGTGACGCTGCCGGCAAAGTCGCACAACCCGATGTCAAAAGCATTAAAGCCATCAATACAAGAGCAATAATTCTGATTATTAAACGTTTCTTCATTATTTTTTCCTTACTTTAAGAGGGGCTTGTTTCTTAAAGGACGCCTTCTTGTGTAATAGCCCGAATAGCCAACGTCCTGAGTCACAAGCAACAGAGCCATTAATTCATGTTTTTGTATACATTTGTATATTGTGATGGGCTTATCGTCAAGCACAAGCTCGTGCGGATAAATAATTTTTAACTCATCAAGCACTGACAAAACGTAATCGAGCTTATCCTGTGCCACGAGCCCCTCATCCACAAGCACCTGAGCCTCAAATGCATAATCTCCACTCTGCTTGAAAATATGAAGTATGGCATTCATAACGTCGCGCGATGAGAGCATTTCAAATATGTGTCTTGCCTGCTCACCGTCACCTATAACGGATGAAAAGCCGTCCTTTTTATCTTCAAATACTGCAAAATATGGAGCATTACCGTGATTTACCTGCGTAAAGCCATCATTTGAAATATAGTATGATGCATTTTTTGAGCCGAGGTCATTAACAGATTCATACTCCATATATTCTTCATTTGAATCAGTCGAAAGAAGCCCTCTTTGCATTCGCCAGCAGATATCCCTGACAGCATTTATTCTTTTATTAACGGGATCATCTTTTATGATGTTCCATATTCCCTTTGTAACGTTTGTCATATCGTTGACCTTGTGGTCAAGAAGATCGTCTATTGAAACTCCAAGCACGTCGGATAGCTGTATAAGATAGGTGCAATCAGGAAAGCTTGAGCCCGTTTCCCATTTTGAAACAGCTTGCGGTGTGACCTTTACCGTAAATGCAAGCTGCTCCTGAGTCAATCCTCTTGCATTTCTGTATTTTTTAAGATTGGATGCAAAGCTCATTTATCATCACCTCCGATGATCTTGCCATAACCGATCCAATTGTATGCATAATCATTCGGGAGGCACATTCTGTCATACGCAAGTGAGAGCATTGAAAGTATCAAGCCGTCACCATAGAATTGATAAACGTCTGTTATTCCCGTAGTAAGGTGTGCCTTGAGATTTGTGCATTTTATACATTCGGAAAGCTCGTTGAGTATCTCCTTTACACGTGTTTCATCAAGACCTGTATTTTTGCTGATATACGAAAGAGTAAAGCTGGGAGAGCATTTTTCTTTGTGAAGAAAAGCAATGACCTTGATCGTGTCTTTTTTGCTTAACAATTCAAAGAATCTGCTTATGCGTTCCTGGACATCATCCTCAAAGAGCCACGAAAACTCGCTTTTGTTCTGCATTTGCATTACTGCTATATTAAGATCGTCGGAGCAGACCATATAATCGAACAGATCGTTGGTTGAAACACGATATTTGGGCATATCGGACATGCGGTTGGGATAAACGCGCTTGAATTCAATCTCTGCGTCACTCTCTCTGGTTGCAACGGAAAAATATTGCGCGATAAGGAATCTTGACAAAGCAAACACCTTTTGTGCCGCAGTTGCTCTGTCTATGGTGCTGAATTCTCTGAAGATCGCATCCCTCGCAAGCTCATCGCCATCGCTGAGCCCAAGAAAAACATCAGTTGAAACACCAAAAAGCTGTGCCATGAGAGCCATTTCGTTGATGCTCGGCGAGGATAGCCCATTCTCCCATTTTGAGAGTGTTTTATTTGAAATTCCCAGCTTATTTGCAACTTCCTTTTGTGTTAAACCCTTTAATTGGCGAAAATGTGTGATTCTTTCTGCAACGTTAATATCATTCATTTTTGTTCTCCATTATTGTATCCGTACTGACATAAGCGTATTGTACACCTGTGTATATTATACACAAAACCATTAGTTGAGTCAACATAGCATATTTTTAGTAATTCGCCATTTCGGAGATTTTTATTAATAAAAAACTTCTTTTTTGGCGAGTTCATTTCATATTTAGCATTCTGCAATACATCGGGTTGTGCACTGTTGTTCTCATTTTTTATTTTGAAATAACATATTCCAACGCATTAACACTCACTTTTTATGGTATTTTGTAAAATGATCGATCTATTAAAATAAAAAAATAACGGTACCTGTAAAATTTACAAGTACCGTTTTGTTACGTTAATTTTGTACGTCTTAAATCTCTGTTTGCTCTTTTTCTTCCCTCTTTGAGCTGAAATACGTCAACGCGAATATCGCCGCAAAGCCTGCCGCAAAGGTCAGTATGCATATCGGCCATTCCCAACCAACGGGCACACCGGGGAATGCCTCCTTGAGCGAGCCCAAGAGGAATCCGAGTATCACCATGTATGTTGCGTGGGGGAATTTTTTCATCATGTTTTCAAGAATTCTTGTGGTGAGGATTATTCCCAAGCCGAGGCCTATTGCCATGGGCAAAAGGTAGAGCACGTCAAGCGACGAAACTGCCGCCATAAGGTCCTCATACATTCCAAGGACGAGGAACATATAAGAAACGCTGATTCCGGGGAGTATGAGCGCTACCGCCGCAACGAATCCCGCAAGCACCAATATCAAAAAGCCTATGATGCCATCGTGAGAGCCAAACATATCCTCAGGCAAAAAGCTGAGCAACACTACTATGCCCAATCCGCCTATTACGTAGAGAATGTGCTTTAGCTTAATGCTTGTGACCTGCGATTCTTTATAGATCAGCGGAATGCCACCCGCTACAGCTCCTATAAAGAAGAATCCCATGGGACGGGGAAACATTTCGAGCAATTTACCCAAGGGGCTTGCAAAAAGGATCATGCCGACGCCCGCAGATACAGCAAATATCGCAAGGAATATTATGCTCTCTTTCATATGCTTAAAGAATGAACTTACCGACGTTACGAGCTTATTGTAAACACCGAGGATCATTGCCATTGAGCCGCCACTTACGCCCGGAACAAGCATGGTGCCGCCAACTATTAATCCGCTTAGTGCAGTATACAGTCTGTTTTTCTTCACTTTGATCTCCTGCCTTGTTATTTGTTCTAACCTTAGTATTGTAACACAATTTTCACTAAAAGTCAAGGATATTTGATGCTTAACCTTGCACTTGCTTAATTCTGATAGCGTCAAACTCTAATTCGCCGTCCTTCAACACTACCGAGAAAGTATGTACTCCACCGTAAAGCTTTCCGCTTGAAAATACAGTCTGACAGACCAGCTCCTCCTCGGAATAGGTAGATACGGTCGCAACGCAAATATCGTCTATCAAAACGTCGCACTTGCCGCCTCGCGGACTTGTACAGCAGATGAGCTCGATTTCATCGCACTCAAAATACGTATCAAACCTTGCTCCGGCGGTATATGCTATTCTCGTGTCATCCTCGTAACAGCCGATATAATGTGTGAGTTCCCTTGTGCCGTCAACAGTTTTAAGACAATCGTAATACCACAGCTCGGGGTCGCGGTAACGTATTCTCTTATCACTCTCGTTTATCCACTCCCAACGTGGCGCATTGGAGTTATTCTCGCGCTTAAAACGGATCACAGTATCAAGCTTATCGGGTTTTCCGCACAGCTTGAACGTAACGCCGTCTTCCGTCTGTGTAAAGCCGTCAACCGTTATCCCCCTTGTCATCGGAGTGGGATAAGTGAGCTTTGCGCCATCCTGAGGACGTTCAAGATGAATAATGCCGTCGTTTGGCATTTTCATTACGTGTACGTATTCATATGCTTTGTCCTTTGACGAGCAAGCAAATACGTAATTTCTCTTATTGAGTGTATCACCAGAATTTGTGGGCCAGCTTGTGCTTGGAATAATGTCCCTTACGCTTTTGCCAAGGCGCGAGATCTCATTGCCGTAATACGTCATGTAATCCATTACGTCAACGTCCCATCCTCCGCCGCAATACGGACCTGCCGCAAGACATATTCCACCCGAGGTTGCGCTTGTCATCTGGAATATCATGTAACGTAGCAAGCCCTCCTTATCTATATACGCCCTTGTTTTACCGTATTTACCCGAGCAGGACCAACCGCCCTCAGTAAAGCACAGAGCCATTGCCTTATGGCATGCGGGCCAATCACCCGTATCCTTGTGGGTGCGCTCAAAATCAAAGAAGCTTTCGGGCATAATGAAGTCAGCGGTAAACTGATAGCCGTAGCCGTTATGAATGATGGCGATATCAGGATTTGCTGATTTAATTATTTTCCTTAACGCTACGTAATCAACTATCGGGTATTCGTACGAATACGAGCGATGTATTCCGAATACAAATTTACCCGGACCCATTCCGTCAAGCCAGATACCGTCTATTCTGTTTGCGTATCTTTCCATCAATTCCTTGTATAGGTCCAGCACATAGGAATTCCATTTATTATAGTCAAACGTATCAAAATCGGGAGTATCACTCGTGCCGTCCATATTTTTCTGGCTCCAGCCGCATCTGACCTTGTCATATGGGAGAAAATCATGTCCGTCCCTCGGGTGGGTATAAAGTATGACCTTTATCCCGCGCTCACGAAGCCCGTCTATCATCTGACCTATTACATCCCTTTCTACGTAATACTCGGGGCGAAGCTTTCTTGTGACCTCGCTGGGATACAGCGGCACCATGAGATAATGCCACGCAGTGAATATCACGTATTCAAGCTTCATTGAGGAAATATCCTCCACAAACTGCTCCACGTTAAAATTATTCGCCGCTTCGTTTGGATCGGTAACGCTTGTGCCGTCCTTATAAAATGTTGACGGCGCGATATAATGAACAAAAAATCCGTATCTCATTGACTCATACGCCATATTACTTTGCATAAATAACCTCCTTGAACTTATACAATATAATTATAACATATTTTGCAGATAATTTTTATAAATTTCAATAATTTATACCTTTTTAATTGAATTTACGGTGTAAATGTGCTATAATTGTAACAGCAATACAGATATGATACCGAAAGGAGTATTTATATGTTAAGATATGAGATAGAGGGCGGCAGCTTGCCCGTTGTAACGTGTTACCTTTCCGCAGGCGAAACGCTTGTTACAGAAAAGGGTGCAATGAGCTGGATGAGCCCCAACGTAAAGATGGACACCACATCGGGCGGCGGATTTAAGAAAATGTTTGGAAGACTTTTTTCCGGCGAATCAATGTTCGTTAATGAATTTACGGCTGAGGGCGGCCCCGGAATGATAGCTTTTTCGTCAGGCTTTCCGGGCTCTATAATTCCTTTTACAGTAACACCCACAAATGGGCTAATCGTTCAAAAGCACGGATTCCTCGCTATGGAAAAGGGGCTTGAGCTTTCTGTTTATTTCCAGAGAAAATTGGGCAAGGGATTTTTTGGCGGTGAAGGCTTTATAATGCAGAAGATATCGGGCAGCGGCGTGGTTTTCCTTGAGATTGACGGACACTGCAAGGAAATAGACCTTCCCGCAGGCGAAAGCATTGTTGTCGGCACGGGATATCTTGCCGCAATGAGCGAAAGCTGCACTATGGACGTAGTAACGGTTAAGGGTGCAAAAAATATGTTCTTTGGCGGCGAGGGATTCTTCCATACGGTAATTACAGGCCCCGGAAAGGTTTATTTGCAGTCCATGCCCGTGATCAAGCTTGCAGAGGCAGTTTCTCCCTATATTGACGTGCAGACCTCAAGCAACGATAACGGCGGCGGAATAAATATCCGTTTGGGTGACTAAAAGCTTTAAGTGAATTGAAAAGGCGCTTGCGGTAGGCGTGATATCCTTAACGGATATTACGCCAGTTCTATTCGCCTGTGGCGAGTTCTATTGCTTCGCAGTGGTATTCGGCTTGCGCCGAGTGTTATTCGCTTCGCGAGTTTCTGGCGAATAGAATATCACTGAAGCCGTAAGGCTTCAATATCACTATTGCAACAGCAATAATATCACTCTTTGCGAAAGCAAAGAATATCACTAAAAAAGCAGAAAAAAAGAGAGAACGAAGTGGTTTTTACTCCACGTTGTTCTCTCTTGCCATTTTTATTGCAAGTTTCGCATTTGTTTAACAAATGCACAGGGCGATTCCCATGCCCCTACTATAAATTCTCCGATAAGGACATCACGCGTATCCGCTTGCGCCTTTTACTTATTCATCGTCTTTTTTATCCTTATTTTTCAGTCTTTCCTTTGCTTGTTCAACGGTTTCGCCTTCTTTTGTTAAATAAGCGCTTACAAATTTATCCTCTATTTTGATGTATCCGTCCGTAACGCCCTTTTCTATCTTTTTGTAGCCATCGGTTACTGTGTTTGCGATCTTTGATTTTGCCATTTCTATTCTCCTTCCACCTATAAGGTTGATTCCAAGCAGCAGCACCGCAATAAATACTGCTGTACCTGTTAAAATATTCATTAATTGTATTTCACTTGACGTCATTCCGTCAAACGATGCCAGCATTGAGCGCTGCATGCTGTATATTGATACGCACGCCTCAGCCAATGCGATATTTCTGAGCGTTATAGCGACCGACGATAACGAATGCTTGACCCTTACAAGCCCTATTATTGCAAACGTGATCTTTGCAAAGGTATAGGTTGCAATGGCTATCATTATTATCTCGTGAAAGTCGGTCCCAACCTCGTTTATTATTGATAAAACGTTTACGCCTGTTATGCAAACGGAGAGTATTATCAACAATGCTCCTGCGATCTTTTTGGCAAAGAGCTCCATTTCATAATCTCCGCCTGCTTTTCTTTTTACCTGCAGAACGCAAAAGCGGGTAACTGCCAGCACTGCATAATAAGCGCCCATTGTGATAAACCACCACGAATGGACGTATAAGCCCAACACACAGTTACCCAATGCATACAAAGCATTAATTGTGAGCTGTGTGTATGGGCTTTTTATGATTTTGAGCATTTATCTTATGCCCTTTATCATGGGAATGAGTGCGATGAGCATTACGATTCCCAAAAGTCCAACCAAAGTGCCCCAGACTATCTGCTCCCATACAAGGCACATACACATTCCCACGCCGAGCACAAGGCATGCTATTACGGCGTAAACTGTGCGCAACACGTTTTTTGTGTTAAGTTTTGGCAGAGCTTTGTGCTCCATTTTGCACCATACGATTGCTGTGATGATTCCCAATGCAATACCTACTGCGCCAAATATCACGCCCTCCATAAACGCATCCCACTCGGGGAGTAACGCCATACACATACCAAGTGCAAAAAGCACTCCGCTTACCGTGCCCATTATAAGAGCAATAAAGCTGCTTTTCTTCATAAAACTTCCTCCTTACATTAAAACAACACTTGTTTTTTTATTACAAATATAGTATAATACTGTTTGGAGAAAAAAACAATCATCAAAATGTCAAATGTGTCGGAATATTGGAATAATCCGTCATTTTTAAGAATGTGTCGGGTTAAAGGAGGTTACAAAAATGAATACAAAAAACAACAAATGCCGCAGGGAATCCTGTGAAAAAATTGAGAGAGTATTTATTGAGCTTTTGCAGAAGCACGAAATAAAGGAAATAACGGTTTCGGATATAATAAAAATTACGGGGCTTAATCGCAGTACATTTTACGCCAATTATCTGGATATTTTTGATCTTGCGGACAAGGTCAGAGAAAAGCTTGAGAGCGAATTCAGCGACCTTTTTGTGGATTACGATTACATGAGCGATGACAGCGGCGCAGTTAAAGTGTTTACGCACATAAAGGAAAATCCTATATTTTACAAGACTTATTTTAAGCTGTGCTATGATGACAGATCTCTGATATATATTTGCAATCCCGAGCGAGCAAAGCAGGAGCATATTGATGATAACCTGAAATATCATATTGAGTTTTTCAGAAACGGATTGAACGCCATTATTAAAATGTGGCTCGCGGACGGCTGTAAGGAATCTCCCGAGGAAATGGCACAAATATTAAAGAAAGAATACAGGAGAGAATAACGCAAAAGGCGCAAGCGGTATACACTTGCGCCTTGATTATTTTAATTATTTACCTGCCTGGCAGTAGCCGCCGCTGTATTTTACAGTGCCTAATTCATTACCCTTGTAATCGTACAGGGTTACGGTTGCTTCACCGTTATTTTTGTACTCCTTTATGTAGTGAGTAAGCTTTTCATCGATCTTGTTATTCTCGGCATCATATGTATATGAACCTAAATGCAAACCGTTTTCGTCGTACAAGTCATACTCCGTTGATATAACGTCACCGGTGGTTGCGTTGTACGTCTTTGTGTATTGAGCTTTACCGCCGCCGGCATTACTTACGTATATTTCTATTTCATTGCCATTCTCCGACGGATACATAAGCATGCCTTGGTTTTCACCTGCGATTTCGTGGATGATAACTTCGCCATTGCTGTAAAGCTTATACTCCTGAATACCCAAAGCACCAATATGGTCCTTTTCATAAGTGCTTAACTGACCGTTTTTGATGCTATACGTTTCGCGGGTAATTTCTTTGTTATTATCGTCAAAACCAACGTATATTATTTCGGAATAACGATTGAGTGCCGCATTACTGCCGGTCAAAGCATACGAGATCTCATTATCTTCATCTGATTTAAGATCGATCAATACGTTTTGCTCAGCATCCATAAGCTTAAAGCTTATAAATCTATCAATTACGTTTTGATTAGCACTTGCATACTCTGTTTCAAAATGTCCCGTTACTGTGCCATCCTCAGCCGTCAGCTCTCCTGAAATAGTATTAACAGTTGGCACAGACACAACACAAGCCGAAAAGGACACAATCATTGCCACGACCAGTAACAAAGAAAACAATCTTTTCATTTTGATTACCTTATACGCGCGAATTTGCGCGCATCCTTTCTTTTTTATAAAATTATTCTGCAAATTGTAGTATATCATATTTATTCAAAAAAATCAATACCATAAATAAATAAATAAATAAATAAGTTTACAATTTGTTCACATTTTACCCGCAGGCTCAAGTTACCACCCGCCGCCGTCATCCTGAGTGGAGCAAAGCGAAATCG
>SVGF01000018.1 GCA_015056475.1 Clostridiales bacterium | reverse complement strand
TCCAACTTATTTTTACGCAGCCATTATCATCCCTGTTGTATCTTTAGTCCTCGGAATATATTGCAACCAGGTCGTAGTGTGCATTGCTTTTGTGTCTTTTGATATCCTTATTTGCTTGTTATTGTTCTTAGAAAATAAACAAGCTAAGAAGTATCTTGAAACTATTACCAACAAAGGATAATTAGCTTAATTAACAAATTCCAATTTGTCGAACGGAACAAGAAGAACCCCGACAGACTTTTTAATCTGTCGGGATATCTATTTGTTTTCTGTGTATCAAATTTTGCTCATCCGTTGGGGAGACCTGCGGTCTCCCGCGGGCGAACACAGTTCGCCCCTACCGTGTGTTAGGTAAATATTTTGTGATTTCCCCGCTGATTTTACACGCCCTTTTCTCTATCCTTTTTATTTATCATACTTTTCGAAAAAATCCACCAGAAGATTGTAGCACTCCTCGGGCTTATAGAGATAACTCTGACCGTGCCCTGCCTCGGGGACTGTAAAAATGTACTTTTCGCATATTGCCGCATCGTATGCGCGCCTTGTCATCTCGCACGGCACAAAATCATCACTCTCTCCGTGAATAAAGAATATCGGCAGACGGTTGCGCTTTACGGCGTCGATTGTGTTTTCCTTGGTCATACTGCATCCACCGAGCAACCAAAACCACATCTGAACAAACCAAACCAATGGATACGGATATATTTTGTTATTCTTTGCAACGGACATTGCAATATCCTTTGCAGAGGTGTAGCCGCTGTCCGCGATTATTCCCTTGACCGTAGGCGGAAGCTCAAGTCCGCTTGCCATGAGCACGGTAGTTGCACCCATTGAGATCCCGTCAAGGAACAAATTGTGGTCATCACCAAATCTCTCATACAAATACTCAAGCCATGTTTTGCAATCGTATTTCTCCTTTGCGCCCATGCAGATGTACTTGCCCTCGCTGTGAGTATTGGCACGCTGACAAGGTATTAGCACGTTGTAGCCGAGGTCCATGTATCTTTCGACTATTCCCGAAAAATCATTCAAGCCGTATGATCGCCAGCCGTGAATAAGCACAACTGTACCCTTTGCGTTTTGCGGCATGTAAAAGCCTGCATAAAGCTTTAAGCCGTCGTAGCTCGTAACGTAAATATCCTCATGCGGCATACCCCTCAATTTCACGTGCGAGGCTTTTATATCCTCTGCAAATTTGCCGAGCCCCGCTTGCTTGATCTGCTCAACGTCTGAAAAATCCTTAACAACGTTTACTCTGCCAAAGCATTTCAAATAAATGAACAGCGACATACCCATATACGCCAATATAACGAGCACTATCACCGCAACAGCTATTTTTAATGCCAACATAAAACCACTCCTTTCGGTTTGCTTGAATACTCAAGCTGTTTTTTGTTGTGATATCAAATAATATTGCCATTTTATGTAAATATTATATCACTTTCAATATCAAATGTCAATATTCCCAAATTATCACCGCCCGTTCTAATTATGCACTATATGCAATACAATTTACAAAAGAATTTTGGAGGATGACATGAAAACTAAAAAAATACTCACTCTATGTATAACGCTTTTGATCTTGGGAACACTTTCAGCCTGCGGTAACAGCATTACCACCAACGAATTTATCGATCTGTCCGGCGAGGTAATTGCGCCCGAGGAGGAGGTGCGCACTTGCGAGGTGACCGCATACTACAAGGATTCCTACGGATACATTGTGCCCGTGCAGACAAAAATTGAATGGTCCGAGGGTATTGCAAAATCTGTGATCCGCAAAATGATGCACACCGCCGAATTACAAAAGGACCTTGTTGTGATGGGACTTGAATCCCTGATGCCACCCGAAGCAGTAATTAACGGTATGGACATTTCAAACGGACTTGCAAAGATAGATTTTGCTACAAATAAGCTCACGATCAATAGTTTACGCGACGAAAAATGCTTTGTTGAGGGCGTTGTGCTTGCTTTGACTGCCTTTCCTACGGTGAACGAGGTACAATTTATGTTCAACGGTCACGTTATTGACACTCTCCCCTTTGGCACAAACGTTTCAAAGCCGTTGAAGGCAGTTGATATCAATGCAACACAGCCCTCATCGGGTGAAAGCGTGGTATTATATTACAGCGCAAAAAGCCCTACTGATTTTACTTATTACGTTCCCGTAACGACGTATTTAAGCTCAAACGACTGCAAAAGTGCGCTCAATCAGCTTATCTCAAGCGGCATGAGTGAGCTTGAGAGCTGTATCCCGCAAAGCGCAAGAGTTTTGAACTGCCAGATGATCGGGGATACCCTTTGCATTTTCTTTAACGAGGAATTCAATGCGCTCAAAGGCTCATACTCAAACGAAATGCGCGCAATGAGATCTATCACTCTTACCTGCGCACAATTCTACGAATTTTCAAACGTTAAGGTTTACGCAGGTAGCAAGGAATACAAGTTCAGCCACGAGCTTGAGGTATTTAAAGCCGCTAACGTCGGTTGAACGAATTATATGATCCTATCAACCATTGACAAAAGCCCGAATTTGGTGTACAATACATTTATACTTTAATTTAACTTTAAAATTCTGTAGGTGCATCATGAAAAAGAGCATTGATATGCTGAACGGGCCGCTTTTGAGCTCCATATTAAGATTTTCATTCCCCATAATTGCAACCGGAGTATTACAGATACTTTACAACAACGCTGACATAGTAATTATCGGTCAGTTTGCAAGAGAAAGTCAAAACGCCGTTGGTGCGATAGGCGCAACGTCCTCAATAATCCATCTTATCGTAAACCTGTTTTTGGGGCTTTCGGTAGGTACAAACGTTGCACTTGCCCAAAGTATAGGAAGACGGGATGATCCGGGCTCAAAGAGGGTAGTTCACTCCGCTATATCACTCTCGATCATATGCGGTGTTATCATGACGGTGATAGGTGTGGCTTTCTCCGACGCTTTTTTAACGTGGATGGATACACCTGTTGACGTTTTTGACCAATCGCTGCTCTATCTTAAGATATATTTTGTGGGTATGCCCGCATCAATGATATATAATTTCGGCAGCGCGATATTAAGATCAAAGGGTGATACAAAGCGTCCGCTTGTGATACTTTCTTTATCCGGAATTGCAAACGTAATTTTCAACTGCGTATTCGTTATTTTCTTTGATATGAGCGTTGACGGAGTTGCATGGGCAACGACTATATCACAGTATATTTCAGCAATTGCAATTTTGTGCGTGCTTTTTAAGGAAGAAGGCTGCTTTAAGCTTGAGCTTTCATCATTAAGATTGAGCAAGAACGAATCATTACTTATTTTGCGATACGGCATCCCCGCAGGCTTTACCTCGGTAATGTTCAACATATCCAATATATTCATACAAAGAGCATTGAATGCTTACAACAACCCCGATATTCTTGACGGCTCAGCCGCCGCTTCGGGTCTTGAAGGCTTTGTTTACACGTCAATGAACGCATTCAGCCAAGCATCTATGACGTTTGTAGGACAAAACGCAGGTGCAAGGAATTTCAAGCGCATACCCAAGATATACGGTACTTGTGCGGCAGTTTGCGTGGGACTTGGAATAATTATGGGCTGGACTATTTATTTGGTTGGTGAGCCTTTGCTAAGGGTGTATTTGCCCACCACAAGCCCTGAGGGTATCGATTTTGGTATGCTAAGACTTGCTTGCATACTACTGTTCTACTTTTTGTGCGGCCTTATGGAAGTGCAGATGGGCGTTATACGTGGGCTTGGATACTCGTCGATTCCGACCACGGTAACCATACTCACGGTATGCGTATTCAGAATATTGTGGTTGTATACGATCTATCCCATATTCGGAACGTTAGCATCGCTCTACGTGTGCTACCCGGTAAGCTGGCTACTTTCGGTGGTCGTGCTTGAGATAGTCTACAGAATAAAATACAAGAGCACTACACAATTGGCCGCAACGATAAACGAGCCTTAAACATCACAATACTATAATATGGCGTGATACTCTTAACAAAGTACCACGCCATATTCTTATATGAACTAATTATTAAAAAACGCTCAACTTTATGTAAACATTGGCAAAAAGCTATTGCAAAAAATCGCGGTAGGATTTATAATTGTAATATAAAATCGAAAGGAGCAAGATATGTTTAATATATTATTGGTAGAGGATGATGACAACCTCCGCAGGTTAATGGCAACGGTGCTGAGGCGCAGCAGATTCAACGTAATCCAGGCCGCAAACGGAAAGGACGCAATTGACCTGGCAGAGAATAACCACATAGACCTTATGGTGTGCGACATTATGCTGCCCGAGGCCGACGGCTACGAGGTCACGAGGTCGATAAGAGAATTCAACGAAAGTCTGCCCGTTATAATGGTGACAGCACTTGAAACGCTCGATGACAAGCGCAAGGGATTCTTATCCGGTGCGGACGACTATATGGTAAAGCCCATCGACACCGACGAGCTCATAATGCGTATTAACGCCCTCCTGCGCAGAGCAAAGGCAACAAATGAAAGAAGAATAACGATCGGTACACTTGAAATAGATATGGATTCAATGACTGCGAATTATGACGGCAATGCTTTAGCCCTGCCTAAAAAAGAATTCTTTCTTTTGTTTAAGTTTATGAGCATGCCTAACCACATTTTTACGCGTAGCGCACTTATTGAGGAGCTTTGGCGCCCCGATTCAGACTCGGATGAAAGAACGGTTGACGTTCACATAAAGCGTTTGAGGGAGCGTCTGGATGAAGCAGGCGTCACACAGTTTGAAATAGTAACCGTAAGAGGTCTTGGCTACAAGCTGATAAAACACGTATGAAACGAAATATTTTATTCAGCACGATGCTGGCATTTGCGTTTGCAATTACGTTTTCGTCTTTTTTGAGCTACAGCGTATCGTATTACTATAACACTTACCAAATGAGTCGTGAAATTACTGCCGATATGCTGGATCTGAGCGACATGTTTGACGATATATATTCCGCTACCAACGTTTCGCACGAAAACCTCGCAAGCGCATTGTCAACGTCAATGTATAAGATCGACGTTGCAACCCAAAATGAAATAGACGGGTTGTCGGATGAAGATCTTCTTGCTCTGCACAGTGGCACACCGTTGATACTGAGAAAGCCGCGCTCAATTGACGTACTCTGTTATTTTTATTCCGGTGACGTTGCAATGAAGATATCGCCCAATCTGCAAAGCTCAATGTTTGCAGCATACGGCTACAGAATAGTAATAATGCTTTCGGCAATGATGCTTATCTCCGCGATAATTATGTTCATTGCAGGAAAATCCATCAGCAGACCGCTGAAGGAGCTGAGCCTTGCCACCCAAAAAGTGTCACTCGGAGATTTTGACGTACAGGTTGAAGTTAACGATGAATGTCATTCCGAGGTAGCTCAGTTAGCAAAAAGCTTTAACAGCATGGTTACGGAATTAAAAAGCAACGAACTCTTGAGGAATGATTTTATCAGCAACGTTTCTCACGAATTCAAAACTCCGCTTGCTACAGTAAACGGCTTTGCAAAGCTTTTGCAGGACGAAAGCTGCTCCGATGAGGAGGTTAAGGAATATGCTTTGATCATCGAAAACGAAACGGACAGGCTTTCGACTCTGTGTAGCAATATACTGAAGCTCTCAAAGCTTGAAAACCAAACCATACAAACAAAAAGCACCGCTTTTTCACTTGACGAGCAGATACGCAATGCAATTATAATGCTTGAAAACGATTGGGTTGAAAAGGATATTGAATTTGACCTTGACCTTGAAGATACGTATTTTTACGGAAACGAGGAATTGTTGTCGCAGGTATGGCTGAATCTTTTGTCGAATGCAATAAAATTCTCTCATCAGCAAGGAACAGTGCGCGTAGAGTTAAAAAACAATGATGAATCCGTCGTTGTAAGTGTTTCTGACAACGGAATAGGCATGAGCGAGGAAACATTAAAGCACGCTTTTGATAAATTCTATCAGGGCGATACCGCACACTCCACCCGAGGCAACGGACTTGGGCTTGCGCTTGTGCAAAAGATTGTCCAGATAAGCGGCGGCACGATTGAAGTAAGCTCAAAGCTCGGCGAGGGCTCATGCTTTGAGGTAACTTTGAATAAAACAGAACAGATAGACGAGTAATCCGATTAATTCCTTTGTAATGATATACCGAGAATAGTTAAGACCACCGCACAAACGGTGGTCTTAGTCTATACAGTATTATTTTACATCATATTATGCCCTCTGATTTAAGTCTTCTGCAGGATTCTGTTGCCGCATCGATTACAAATTTATCCAGCTCATCCTTTGAGAGGTAATCCATTGGATACTCGGACTCATACTGCGTTGAGTACAGGGCTCTTACTCTTTCGAGCTGTATATCAAACGCATTTTTGGGGAAGAAATCAAGAAAGCAGTTATCAAAGCTTTTGATATTACAAAACGCCTTATATATTTTCAGCTCGGGATCGTTGAGAATGAATTCATCGTCACGCTTTCGCCAGTCGGACTTCATTCGCCACACGAATGCATTGACGCTTTCATATACCGAGGCAAACGCATCTATCTTTGGGTAAAGCAGGGTGTTGCTCCAGACCTCGTCGGCAATAAGATGAACGTAGTAACCTATATAAAAGGATCTGTGACTTTCGGATGCAAAATCCTTTAAGTATTTCTCTCTGAATCTTTTGTAATCCCTGTTGTGAGAATGACCGTAGTGAGATACGTTTTTATCGGGAGTATAGGTTTTTCCGTCGGGATTTGGCACGCCGCAGTCGGGCGCAATATTTCCGACAGCAAAGCACTCAGTATCAAACGCATCCTCACCAAGAATATCCAGCACAGCCTGAGCAACTCTGAAATGGGACATCCACGTTGCCATTTATTTTCTCCTCATGATAGAATTTTGCTCGATAGGCTCATCAAAAGGAATATACACCGTCTGCTGTGGGTGGGGCGCAACCGTGATAGGCTCAAGATCCTCATTGAACATCTCGCTGAGCGTTAATGTGATATGCTTACCCTTTGGCGGCATTATCTCAATAGTTTCGCCGAGCTTAAAATGATTTCTTTGCTCTATCTTAACCAATTTTTTGTCGCTGTCGTAGCCGATGACCTTACCTATAAAGCCGTAATCCCTCAAATATACGCTGCTGTCGTAGCATTGGGACTCATGAGTGGGCTTACCAAAGAAAAATCCCGTGGAGAATGGTCTGTGGCTTGCCTTGTCAAGCTCTTCGAGCCAATAATTGTCAAACTCGTAGGAGTTGGGGTCAGCCTCAAATCTGTCAAGTGCTTCTCTGTATTGCTTTGTAACGGTGGCAGTATAGTTTACAGTCTTCATTCTGCCCTCTATCTTGAAGCTTGAAATTCCTGCAGCGGCAAGCTGTGGTATATATTCTATCATGCAAAGGTCGTTTGCGTTGAACACGTACGAGCCTCTTTCGTCCTCCATAAGCTGCATAAGCTCACCCGGACGCTTTTCTTCCATTACGTAATAATTCCATCTGCAGGGCTGTGCGCATTCGCCGTGGTTTGCGCCTCTGCCTGTCATGAAATTACTTAACAAGCATCTGCCCGAATACGACATACACATTGCGCCGTGAACAAATGCTTCAAGCTCAAGGTCTGAGCCAACCTCGTCCCTTATCCTCTTGATACCGTCAAGCGATACCTCTCTTGCAAGGATGATTCTTGATGCTCCGAGCTTCTGCCACATTTTTGCGGCAGAATAATTGCAGGTATTTGCCTGCGTGCTTATATGTATTTCAAGATCGGGGGCATTTTCGCGAGCCACGGCAAGCACGCCAAGGTCTGATACTATGGCGGCATCCGCACCGATCTGCTCAAGATATCTGAAATATGAGCCGAGAGCGTCAATATCATCGTTATTTGCAAATATATTTACCGTGACGTAGACCTTTTTGCCCAAATTGTGAGCATAGTTTATTGCATTAACAAGACCATCCTCGTCAAAATTCTCGGCAAAGGCTCTGAGTCCAAACTTTTTTCCCGCCATATAGACTGCATCCGCACCATATTGAAGTGCAACCTGCAAGCGTTCAAGATTTCCCGCCGGGGCAAGCAATTCTATTTTGCTCATATAAAGCTCCTTTCATCATCTCAATTTGCGACTGACACACAAGCCGTCACCAACGGGCAACAGCAAGGTTTCAAGATCGGGGTCAGTCATCATTTTATCTAGAAATACCTTCATTCTCTTTACTATCGTTATTTTTCTGGGATTGAGCAGGGATCTGTCGCCGCTTATCATTCCGTAAAACAACACGTCGTCGCACACTATCACTCCGCCCTTGCTCAGCATCCTCAGGCAATCGTTCATCAGCGAAAGATACTGCGCCTTTGCGGCATCCATAAATATAAAATCAAATTCACCGCTCATCAACGGCAAAATTTCTGAGCTGTCGCCCAAAAAGGAAGTTATTCTGCCCGAAAGCCCGCTTTTTTCAAAATTGCTTCTCGCTTCAAGCAATGCGCTCTCCTCACACTCAACGGTGGTCAGAGTGCAATCCTCACCTGCGGCGTCAAGCATTGTAATTGCGGAATAGCCTATGCAAGTGCCTATCTCCAATATTTTTTTGGGTTTTGTGATGCCTATCTGCCAACGCAAAAAAGCCTCGACCTGTGGCCGAGTTACGGGCAAGCCCTTTTCTTTCGCATTTTTGTGAAGCTCATCCAAGAATGCACGACGAGGGGAAGCGGAAAAAATGCTTCCCCTCTCGGTCATTACATTAATATGATCTTCAATATAATCGTAATTAATTCTGTTTCCCATTAGTTTTTATTCTGCTGATTCTGAAGCTCCTTATATCTGTCGGCGTAGAGCTTTGAATAATACAAGTGCTTGTTATAATCCGAGTTGAAAGTATTTGTGCCGGTATCGGGATTCAACGTAAAGTACAGCATACCTGCCTTTATATCATCCTGATTTGGCTCAACAACGGCTTTTATTGCCGCAAGACCGGGGTTACAAATTGGGCCTATTGGCAATCCCAGATATTTGTAGGTATTGTATCCGCTGTCATACTGAGTGTCAGCTTCGGACACACCCCAAACGTCCCTATAAATACCGTCGATAGCAAGCGCATATATCAACGTTGCATCGGACTGCCATCTCATATTCTTTTTGACTCTGTTATGGAATACCGCCGCACATCTTGCAAACTCCTTGGAGTTGCCGCCTTCCTTTTCGAGCACTGATGCAAAGGTAATAAGCTCATCAACGGTGTAGCCCATCGTTTCAGCCTTTTCGATGATCTCGGGAGTAACTCTCTTTACAAAGTTATCAAGCATCTTTTCGATTATCTCGTGAGGAGTAGCATTGATATAAATGGAGTACGTATCGGGGAACAAATAACCCTGAAGCACGTAGCCGTAATCAGCTCTTTCCTCGGGTATACCCTGCAAAAATTCGTATTCGGGGAAATTCTCAGGCACACAATACTCAATGAATTCCTCGGCAGTAAACCCCGTGAGTTGCTTGGTTTCGGTAAGATACGTTGCAATACGGGATATCGTCCAGCCCTCGGGAATAACTATGTTTGTTGCAGGGACAGCGTTGATACCTATCAACAGCTGCTCCATTACCTCTTGCATGGTCATATTATGTCTGAATACGTATCTTCCCGATTTGAGCTTATAGGAATTGTTACAAACGTCAACGTAAAGTTTGAAAACGAAGGAATTACTGATGATCTCCTCCTTTTCGAGGAGCTTTGCAATGCTCTTAACGCCGTAACCGTTTGGTATTTCAAGAACAAACTCCTCGGCATTATCCGGATCAGGTGGCAAAATAAATTTTTCCGCTGCGAACTTGACCACAGTCGTAACGCCGATATACAATATCAAAAACGTTGCGCCAACTATGACAAGCGGTCTGAGAAAATACGTCCAAAGATCCTTTAAGACCTTCTGATATTTTTTGATGTACTTATCCACATTCACCGAATAATTCCTCCTTGTTTTTAGTCTTGTTTTTGAATCTCAATTGAAAACTCACTCTTTGCAGTATTGAGAATAAGGTGAACTATCTTACCATTCTTTGCTGCAGAATACGTTACTCTGTCACCGACTACATCCTGAGCATACACCATCTCCCAGCCTTCGCTGTGCAAAAGACGCATGTAATTACTCATGTCGTTTATGGTAAACTCTGTTATCTTTATAAGTGCGTAGGGCTGACCGTTACCGTCTTCGGATACAAGGCTACCCGAAACGATTCCGGCCTGGACACTGGGCACACCCTTTATAAACTTATCCTTTGGCCAACCCTCTATTGTTTCACCGCACGCAGATATGCACAACGTACATATCAAAAGCATAACCACAAGAATATATCTTACTGATCTTTTCATATTTATCTCTGAACTCTGCCGCTTGCGTCGCCGCCCATGAGAGTTTTAACCTCGTCAACGCTTACCTGGTTCATATCACCGTGGATGGTGTGCTTGAGCGCGGAAGCAGCAACCGCAAATTCAAGAGAATCCTTAGCACTCATGCCGCTGATAAGACCGTATATCAAGCCACCGCCGAATGAATCGCCGCCGCCAACTCTGTCAACGATACGGAGAGCGTACTTCTTTGAGAACATGAAATCACTGCCGTCGTAGAGCATAGCGGACCAGTTATTGTCGGATGCGGAAATGCTTTCTCTGAGTGTGATGGCAACGTACTTGAAATCAAATCGCTCAGCAAGTGTCTTTGCAACGTACTTATAGCCTTCTCTGTCAAGTTCACCCTTTGTTATGTCCGTTGCGGGAGCCTTGATACCGAATACGTCGTCAGCATCTTCTTCGTTTGCAATGCAAACGTCAACGTACTTCATGAGCTCGCTCATAACAGCGCAAGCCTTTTCCTTGCTCCAGAGTTTTTTACGGAAGTTGAGGTCACAACTTACCATGAGACCCTTTTCTTTTGCCTTTTTACAGCCCTCAAGTGTGAGCTCTGCTACGTCATCGCTCAAAGCGGGAGTAATGCCTGTAAAGTGGAACCATTCAGCACCGTCAAAAGCCTTATCCCAATCAATGTCGCCAACCTTAGCTGTGGAAATTGAAGAATGTGCTCTGTCGTAAGTTACCTTGGAAGGTCTTACGGATGCGCCCTTTTCGCAATAGTAAATACCAACTCTCTCGCCGCCTCTTACGATGAGGGAGGTATCAACGCCGTATCTTCTGCAAGCATTGATCGCAGCATCACCTATATTGTTCTTTGGAAGTCTTGTTACGAATGCAGCATCAATGCCGTAATTAGCCAAAGAAACGGCTACGTTGCACTCTGCACCGCCATAAGTTGCTTCAAAAAGCTCTGTTTGTACTACTCTTAAGTATTCCGGAGGTGCAAGTCTGAGCATAACTTCACCAAAAGTTACTACCTTTGCCATTATATTTTTCTCCTTTTAATTAAAAAAATGTATTTTTACGTTTTGATCAAGACGAATGCACCACTAAAGCGCACCTCGCCTTATAAACGTATTATAACCCTTATTTCAAAAAATGTCAAGGACTAAACGCATTATTCGTCTTTAAGCATGGATATCTTGACTTGACCCAATATTTCGCTTAATCTTTCGCTTTTGCCCGATATAAAAAGATATCCGAGCAAAGCCTCAAGACCTGTTGCGAGCCTGTAATCGTTGACGTCGGCATGCTTGGGCTTTGTGGCACTTTTTGCGTTTCTGCCCCTGCGCACGACGTCCTTTTCTTCATCGGTAAGAATTGGGTCTATATCTGCAAGTATTTTTGCCTGAGAAGCGGCGTTTACTATTTTTATTGCATGATTGTTGAGCTTTTGCACGGTTTCGTGGGACGTGGTTGCAAAATACGTTCTTACAAACAGATCCATCACGCTGTCACCTATATAAGCCAAAGTAAGCGGAGGTATAGTTCTTATATCTATTCCGTTGATCTCGGGGACTTGTTGCTTTAATTTTTCTATCACATCTGATTCCTCTTATTCCTTTACAGAGCACAAGCAAAGCCCGAATACTTTATTGGCACCGCTTGCCTTTAATACTCTTGCGCATTCGTTGAGCGAGCTTCCCGTGGTCAATATATCATCTATCACCAAAATATTTTTGCCGTTGATGTCGATATCCTTATTCACTTCGATCGCACCCTTGATGTTTGACATTCTTTCTTCTTTATCAAGCTTGGACTGCGGAGTTGTGTTCTTGATCCTTTTGAGAAGGTCTGAGCACTCCGTATTATTCTTTTTTGCAACACCTTTGGCAAGAAGCTCTGCCTGATTGTATCCTCTTGCTCTTTGCTTTGATCTATACATCGGCACGTATGCTATAACGTCTACATTCCAATCCTTTTTAATAAGGACGTCATACATCACACCCGACATAAGCTCCGCTATCCATTGCTCGCCCGAATATTTGAGCTTATGGATCAGCTCCCTCATTGCACCCTCATAACAGTATGCAGATGCGGCATTATCAAACTCAAGCTCGTGCTTTGCACAGTTTTCGCAATAAGAGTCCGATATTCCAAGCTGTCTGCTGCACTTTATGCAGACTGCGCCACTCACAAGCTTTATGGTTTTGTAGCATTCGTCGCAAATAACAGCGTTTGAATGTTCAGCTCTGTGCACGCCTCTTTTGGAGCACACTATGCAACCAAAATCGTCGGGATAAAATATGCGCTTAAAGAATTCAGAAATCAAATATATCATTCCAATCTATCATATTTACGTCATCCGTGGAGATATCGTTTCTTGTGTCATCGGTGTCTTCTATCGGCACATCGTCAACGATCTGAGTTTGGGTATTATCATCACCAAACATATGCCAAAGTCCCGTATATCTTACGCTCTTGTAGTCATTGTCAACCATATAGGAGAGGATATCTTCCCGGCCTATAAGTATAACAAGCTTTTCAGCTCGGGTTATTCCCGTATATAAAAGACTTCTGCTGAAAAGCATATTTGAACCACCCGCAAGAGGCATTACAACAACGGGGAATTGGTTGCCCTGACTCTTGTGCACGGTTGCGGCGTATGCAAGCTCAAGCTCGTCGAGCCATGCAAATTTATATTCTATGAACTTGCCGTCGTCAAGCTCTATGAGCATGAATTCATCGGTATTGTCTATAGCTTTTATAAAGCCCATATCGCCGTTGAATACGCCAACACCGTGGGTATCGTCCGTTTCCCACTCGATGGTATAATTATTCTTTATCTGCATTACTCTGTCGCCCTCACGGAAAACAGATTCCCTGAAAGCATACTCCGCCTTATCCCTTGACGGCGGGTTGAGCGACGCCTGTAACACCTTGTTGAGATTATTTACGCCCGCCACACCCTTTCTTGCAGGTGAAAGCACTTGAATATCCCTTAACGGCTCAAAGCCGTAATAATCGTTAAGTCTTCTGACAACGGTATCCACAAGAGTATCAACTATCTGCTGAGGATTTGTTCTTTTCATCAAAAAGAAGTCACCCTTGCCCGAGCTGATAATGGGCATTTGTCCGTGATTTATTCTGTGTGCATTGGTTACTATGGTGCTGTCGTTATCCTGCCTATAAATTTCGACGAGCCTTGTGAACGGTATCTGCTCGCTTACGAGAAGATCGTGAAGCACGTTACCCGGCCCTACCGACGGAAGCTGATCCTCGTCGCCCACAAGTATTACCCGAGTAAGTGAGGACGTTGCCTTTATAACGTAAAACATGAGCATTGTATCGACCATTGACATTTCATCGATCACGAGCACGTCGCACTCAAGCGGATTTGCATCGTTGCGCGAGAAGGTGTACTTATCCTCCCCCGTAAAATCATACTCAAGCATTCTGTGGATCGTCTGCGCCGTGCGCTCGGTGGTCTGAGCCATGCGCTTTGCGGCTCTGCCCGTCGGCGCGGCAAGGAATACGGATTTACCGTTCTTTTCAAAAATATCTATAAGACATTTTATTATCGTGGTCTTGCCCGTGCCCGGTCCGCCTGTTATTATTGAAACAGGCTCACGCGATGCCATTTCAATAGCACTTATCTGCTCTGTGTGAAGCTTTATGCCGTGGCTTTTTTCGTATGCGCGTATGCAGTCCGAAACAGTCCTTTTGTCCTCCGCTTTTGGAGTGATGCTGCCCGCAACCATCAGCTTGAGCTTGCCTGCGATGTATCTTTCTGCGTAATAGAATGCCTCGTAATACACAAAGCTCTTGCCGTCCTCCTCAAGCATGACTATCTTATCCTTTAAGGCAAGGCCGATTATCGCATTCTGAGCAAGATCGTCGGAAACACCGGTTATCTTTTTTATTCTTTTGATGAGCTCATCCTTGGGAAGATAAGTATGACCCTCGGCAGATGCCTGCTTTAATGCATACTGCACGCTTGCGTTTACTCTTTGCGGAGAGTCCGCGCTGATACCCATTGCTCGTGCAACTCTGTCCGCAGTAAGAAAGCCTATTCCGTCTATTTCTTCGGCTAAAACGTAGGGGTCCTCTTTAACTACGTTAATAGCCATTCTGCCGAATTTATTGTATATTTTGGTGGCAAGGAGCGCGGTAATGCCGTAGGTCTGCATAAAAAGCATGACCTCACGCATTCCCTGATTCTTTTGCAGGGACTCCACTATTTTTTCGAGCTTTTTGGGGCCTATTCCCTCTATCTCAAGGAGTCTGTCGGTTTGAAAATTGATGATGTCCATAGTGTCATCACCAAACTGATCCACTATGCGCTTTGCCATTGCCTTGCCTATTCCGTAAACAGCATTCGACGAGAGGTAACGTATCATGCCGTCGCGAGTGGTGGGGAGCATTGTCTGATATGCTTCTACCTTGAACTGCCTTCCATATCCGGGATGCACAGTCCACTCACCTGAAAGCTCAAGTCGCTCTCCGTCCATGGCAAGTGCAAGGCTTCCGACTGCTGTAAAGTCCTCCGTCTGCTCGCTCTCCATTTCAAGCACGGCAAATCCCGTTTCTTCATTTTTATATACGGCGTGAAGCACCGTTGCCTGAATTATCTCCATAAACCTACCTTAAATCTGATTCATTACGTTCTGAAGCGCCTGTATCAATAAAAAATTATCCACAGCAAACACAGCCGCAGAGATCAGAGCCTCTTTTGCGTAATATTTATCCTTTGTATTCATATATGATGTGAATGACAGTATCATGAATGGTGCTACCAAAAGCATTACCCAGATATACGCGCCAAAATATGGCAATGCGTCCGTAAACTTAAGCACTAACGAAAAAGGTGTAAGACTTAAATACAACAATGCCACAACTCTTTTCCAATGTTTGCCACTTCTGAAGCCCGGAAGCCACTTGATCGGCTTTATGAATTGAAAATCCTTGGGCTTTATCCATTTATACTTTTGACGCTGTTTTTTTCTTTTTTTAGAATTATTTTTTACCATGGTTTTCTCTTTTACTTACCGAGCTCTTTGTTTCTCTCGTATGATTTAATTACGGCATTCGTAGCCGCACCTCTGAAGCCTCTGTCCTCCAAGGCGATAACGCCCTCGATCGTTGAGCCGTTTGGACTGCAGACCGCATCCTTCAGCACACCCGGGTGCTTGCCCGTAACAAGTGCAGTTTGTGCCGCGCCCTTTATCATCTGCTCTGCATAAAGCAATGCCTTATCCCTCGGCAATCCGCACTTAACTCCGCCGTCAGCCAGAGCCTCCATGAACAGATAAACGAAAGCAGGTCCACAGCTCATTACTGCAGTTGCGGCATCGAAATATTTCTCGTCAAGGCTGTCGATCTTACCGGATCTTGAAAACAAGGTCTTGAATTCATTTTCATTGTCTTCGCTGACAAGCTCGTTTTTGCAATAAACCATCATACCCTCGCCAACCGAGGCAGGAGTATTGGGCATTATTCTGATTATGGGGCAATCAAAGCCGACTGCATCCCTTATCTGTGAAATATGTATGCCTGCAGCCATTGAAACAAGCACGAAATCATCGCTTCTTGCTTTGAGGATATCAGCTATTGACGGCAAAAGCTCAACCAGAAGCGTTTGCGGCTTTGCTCCAAGCACAATAAAGTTACAGCTTGATGCAATGTAGTTGTTATCTGCACCGCTTACGCCGCATTCAGACTTAAGTTCGTCTACCTTTGCGGCAAAAAAATCGTTAACGTATATATCATCCGGCGTTACCGCATTTGAAGCTGCTCTTACCAATGCGCCGCCCATATTGCCACAGCCTATAAAACCGTATTTGATCATCTTATTTGTCCGTTTCCTTTGATTACGTATTTGTACGTTGTAAGCTCGCAAAGTCCCATCGGGCCTCTTGCATGGAGCTTTTGTGTTGAAATTCCCATTTCGCAACCCAAGCCGAATTCTCCGCCGTCCGTAAATCTTGTGGAAGCATTTACGTAAACTGCCGCAGAATCGGTCATTGCGGTGAATATCTCTTGATTATCCTTATTCTCTGTGATTATTGCATCGGAATGATGGGTTGAATGCTTTGATATATGGTTTATCGCCTCATCAACGCTGTCAACCACCTTTACAGCAAGAATATAGTTAAGAAATTCAGTATCAAAATCAGCATCCGAAGCCGAAGTGCCGTCTATTATCGTTGCCGCAGTCTCATCCAATCTCAATTCTACGGGAACAGCACCCGAATTTGTTCTCTCATCAACGAGCTTTGCTTTGAGCTTGGGAAGGAGATCCCTTGCAATATTTTTGTGCACGAGGCAAACCTCACACGCATTGCAAACGGAGGGTCTGCTTGTCTTGGCGTTATTGATGATATTTATTGCCTTATCAATATCTGCATATTCATCAACGTATACGTGGCAGATGCCCGTGCCCGTTTCTATGCACGGCACCTTTGCGTTATCCACGCACGCGCGGATAAGCCCTGCGCCACCTCTGGGAATGAGCAGGTCAACGTAGCCCACCGCTGTCATAAGCTCGTTAGCACTTGCTCGGGTAATATCCTGAACGAGATTTACGAGATTTTCGTTGAGCCCAACGCTTCTCAAGCCCTTTCTGATTGCCTCTACGATGGCATTTGCAGACCTGAAAGCCTCCTTACCGCCCCTGAGTACACAAACGTTACCGCTCTTGAGCGCCAAAGCCGCCGCATCGGACGTAACGTTTGGACGGCTTTCGTAAATTATAGCCACTACACCCATTGGCACTCTGACCTTTTGGATGAGCAAGCCGTTTGGACGCTCGACCGTTGCAAGCACCTCGCCAACGGGATCGTCCAATTTTGCAACGTCCCTTATGCCGTTTGCCATGCCGACGATCCTATCGTGCGAAAGCTTTAGTCTGTCAATCATGACGCTGTTCATGCTGTCCTTTGACGCGTCAACGTCAAGCGCATTTGCGGCAAGTATTTCTTCTTCGTTTGATTCAATCGCGTCAGCCATTGCAAGCAATGCAGCATTCTTTTGCTCCTTTGTGAGCTTTAAGCTCTGCTTTGCCTCAACTGCGCGCTTTAATATTTCAAGTGTTGTCAATTCCATAATATTCTCACTTATTCGCTATAAATTTTGTACCAACGGGTCTTCCGTCAACAATATCGTAGAGGTGCCTTGCATCAGAGCCGTTTGTGATTATCATATCACAGCCGTTTTGAGTACACATTTGAGCCGCCTTGAGCTTTGTTCTCATTCCGCCCGTGCCGAGGGAGCTTCCCTCTCCGCCTCCGAGGCTCAATATATCGTCAGTGATCTCTTCCACAGTTTCTATGAGCTTTGCATTGTGGTCCTTATGCGGATCGGCAGTATAGAGCCCGTCTATATCCGAAAGCAACACGAGAAGCTGTGCCTTTACACTCACAGCAACTATTGCGGCGAGTGTATCGTTATCACCAACAGCGATCTCCTCCGTTGCAACCGTATCGTTTTCATTAATTATGGGCAATGCATCAAGCTCAAGAAGCCTGTTTACTGTATTTTTGAAATTTGTATGCCTTTGTGCATTCTGCACGTCCGAGCCCGTGAGCAATATCTGTGCCACAGTATGATTATACTCAGAAAAAAGCTTATCATATATATACATCAGCTCGCACTGACCAACAGCCGCTGCCGCCTGCTTTGTGGGCATATCGTGCGGACGCTCCTTTAACGAAAGTTTGCCCACGCCCATGCCGATCGCGCCCGATGAGACCAATATTATTTCATTTCCTGCATTTTTTAAGTCACTCAACACCTTACAAAGCTCCTCTACCGCTCTGATATTAAGACAGCCTGTAGAGTGCGCAAGTGTTGAAGTGCCCACCTTAACAACGATTCTCATAATTCGCCTTTCAATTATCCGCTCCGTGATCATTTGTAAGCTCACGGTATAATTTTTTGTATTTTTCTTCAAAGTATTGAGGATCAAGTGATTCTCTGTATGCCTCGTAGCATTCATCCCGAACAAATTCATTGCTCAGAGCCTTCTCAAGCGTTGCAGTCAACGAGCCTGTATCCTCACAAGCAAAGGTATATCCGAGGTGATTTTTTGTAACTGCATCTCCGAGGTTGCCATGGTCGGTGCTTACAATGCATTTACCGAGCGCAACGCCCTCCCCAAGCGGTCCGCTTGCACCGTTAAACGATCTTCTGTACGGAACTGCAATGATATCCGATGCATTAAAAGCCCACGCAAGCTCCTCGTCACTCAAAAAGTGCAGGTGCGTTACGACCTTATCGGCGTATTTTTGGGAATGCTCTTTTATATATTCCGCATCAAAAGCTTCGGGAGCACCTGCTACAAGCAATCTGAAATCTGATTTAACGTCATTCAATGCTTCAAGCATTATATCAAGGCCCTTTGCCGGACGAGTGCCTCCAATGCAACCTATTACCTTTACATTGGGATCTATACCAAGCTTTTGCTTTGCAAATTCACTTGAGCATACAGTAGAATTAAACTGGGGATACTCTACGTGCACGGCATTATTTACACCGCACGCCTCGACCGCAGACTTTATGTAGTCGGAATGGACTATGATCTTATCCATCTTTTTTGATATAAGCTTTAAGCTGATCTTTTCGATGCGCGAATGTCTTGCGCTATGCACAGTCATAACCGTTTTATACCCTTTGAATCTGCCAAGCCCTGCGCCAAAATATCTGTAAAAGAAATCTCCGTACAAAAAGTGAACCACGTCGGGCTTTTCTTTTTTTATAAACGAATTGATCTCTTTTAAGAATTTCATATAGGTTCTGAATTTTCTGGGCGGTTTATCTATAGTTTTATAAATATACTGTTCGACGTTTGGTATATCTACGTTTTGCGGTAAAACGAGAACACACTTTGCATCCTCATTTTTGCACAATGCTCGCATATAAGTTACGTGGTGGCCGTCAACACCCTTATCAACGTAAAGAATTTTCATGATCTTCTCCCAATTTTTACTCAACGGTTTATATGCAAACAAAAAACACTTTCACATAATAAACTTACATTATATTGTACCACAAATTGAATTTACAGTCAATATTAAGCTATGAATTTTTTGTAAAAATGCGATTATTTTATCATAAAACAGCAACGCCGACAGTGGTATTTCCATCTGCCGACGCTGTGTTGTTATAAAGTGTTGAAGTTACTTAGAATTCTTGATTCCGTTTTCGTAGCTTTCGATCATCTTCTTGAACATGTGTCCCGTACGAACGTCTGTATTCTCTGCTCCGACACATTTTTTATCGTACAAATTTAACTTGTTAATGTATTTTTCAGTAGTTTCTCCTGTAAAAATCTTGATCTCAAGCTTTGCTTCATTGGTGCTGATCGGTGTAACGTATATCTTGTCAATGTATTTGTTTACGAACGCAGGTGTAACTAAGCTTTCACGAGCTTCATTCTTTGCCTTTTTCAATACAGACAAAATACCGTCAAGCTTCTTCTTAAAATCGCTCTTGGATAATGTCTTCGCTGACAATTCTTCAACTTCTTTCGACAGTGTTTCTTGTTCCTTTGTGAGAATATCCATTTGCTTTAGATAATCACGCTCGGTTATCACGCCCTTTGCGTTGTAGCTTAACAACAGCATCTTTTCTTTGTCAATTTCGTCTATCCTATTGTTCTTTTCTTGAATTTCCACATCGGTATCGTTTGACAAAAGCATGTTTTCATAAAGCGTCATATACGTTTTTATAGCGCTTTCAACATCGGGCAAGGTTTCACTAAAAACGTCGTACAGTATTGGCTTGATCTCATTCTCGTAAATGGCAAATGACGAACAAGAGTCCTTTCCGTTTTCGATTTTGCCTGAGCACACCCATTTACTGTTTATTTGCCCCGTGGTCTTACTTTTTGTTTCCTTACGATAATATTTACTGCCACATTCGGAACAGATCATTTTCCCCGTCAGTAAATTTGCGTGATTGCAAATGCCTTTGCGGTTCTTAACGTCATCGCTTCGTCTGCGTAATACTGCGTTTGCCTTCTCCCACAATTCTTCGTCAACAATTGCGGGGACAATCTCACCAGATTCATCCTTATAGATCACTCTTTCATCTTCGGGAACAAAGCGTTGTTTTTTTGTGAACATACTCTCGATCTCAACAATATGACCTGTATAATACCCTTTATATTTTTGATTAGCAATTATCCCTGACATTGTCGAATGTGCAATCTTGTTTCCGTTGCGATTACGGTAGCCTTTGGTATAAAATATCTTTTCTATCTGCTTCATGCTGTATTCACCAGTTGCGTACAATGCAAATAATTCACGCACCATAACTGCCTCATCTTCGTTGACTATGAGCTTTTTATTCTTTTTTTCATATCCGAAAATTCTACTATTTCCAAGCACCACACCCGATTTAATCGCTTGTTTGTGGCCAAATTTTACTCGTTGTGACAATTTTCTCAATTCATCCTGTGCGATTGACGCCATTATAGTTAATCGCAATTCACCGTCACCATCAAACGTGCACAACGAATCATTCAGAAATTGTACCCCAACGCCATTTTCAAGCAATTCGCGTGTATAAGTTATTGAGTCAAGTGTATTTCGTGCAAATCTTGAAATCTCTTTCGTAACAAGCAGGTCAAACTTTCCCGATTTTGCGTCAGCTAACATACGCTTAAATTCCTCTCGATTTTTAGTGGATATACCCGAAATACCCTCATCGATATAGCCTCGAACTAATTTCCACCGTTCATTTGATTTAATTTTATTTTCAAAAAATGCTATTTGATTCTCAAGCGAATTTAGCTGCGCATCCGAATCCGACGAAACACGCGCGTAATACGCAACCCTCAGATCCATATTCTGCCAATTTTTTCTTTTCTGTTCTATGTCCATTGTATTGCTCCTTTATTCCTTTTGTTTTTCTATTTTATCATATCGTTTGCTTCTGTTCAATACATATGGTAGTCCATATCCATTTTTTAGGAAAAAAGCGGAAAATATACCATTCTCCGCCATTTCTCATTTTGCAATTACTGATGCAAAATATCCCTTTTTGCACTACCGTAAGCATCAGCATTTAACGCAATGCTGACTGCCATCTTTTCACGTTCTTCGTCGGACAACAAATTATTCTTATACAAATAATCGTTAAAAAACATCAGTATTGACTCATTTGCCACCGATTTCATCACTATTTTTTCCTTTTTCTGCTTCTTGTCCATTTCATACTCCTTTAATATATTATTGTTTTGAAGCTCCGATTTTATACAAACTGCTCCAAGCTCTTCTTTCATTATTAGTATGAAAGAAAATGAGAAGAGTAAATTGTATGTTTGCACTCAACTTTGTTCAAAAAGAATATGAAAGATCAAAATTTTAAAAAGTAGCTTTTGAATGAAAAAAATTTGTGATTTTTTAAAATGCTAAAAAATAATTGTCTACAGTTACATCCAAACGATAATGCGATAACGTAAAAATGCTGACGTACATCGTTACTAATTTGTCGTAACCAGTCGGTAAGTTGTTTTTGAGTGCGTATGCTCTGTTTTTTCCTCGCAGATAATATGTACCTGATATTTCACTATAAGGAAAATGTTTTGGTTTGTTTGTCTTTGGATTGATGTTGTACTTATTCCAGCGATTGATGATTTCTTGCTTTAATTTCTCACGGTACACATCCCCTTCCCTGTTCATTCTGTCAAGATGATAATAATATGTATTTCGTGCGCATTCGGCACGTAAAGAATGTAGATTTAATTTGTTTTTCATTTCGTCTGAAGAAAAGATTTTTTCATCTGCCTCTTTTTCTTCGAAATAGGATTTTACAAACTTTTCGTTTTGAGGAAGTATCCGCTGTAACTGATATTTTCCGCCCTTACCGCGCTTTACAATTACACATAAATGGTTGTCTTCGTCTATAGTAATATCTCCCCCCATTAACCTTTTCAACTCGCTTCTGCGGATACCTACAACTTTTTGAAATTCTACAAGACGTGAATATTTTGGATTTTTTAGGTCGTTGTCATTTCGCTCAAATCGGTCGTTGTATGATCGACCTCTCAAATTGTCCGCAGTGTGGCGCTTTGGCTTTTTAATGTTTTCCAGACCAATGTTGTAAAATGAGCAAACAGCTGCGATGTATGTGTGTATTGTTGAGGCTGTGTAGCCTTTATCCTTGAGATAGTCTGCGTATTCCTGAACATATTGAACTGCATCGGCATTGCTCTTGCAGTCTGGATGGGTCTGCCTGCAATACTTAACAAACTGCGAAAAACAACGATTGTACGTTTTGCGAGTAACATCATTTTCGTATTTTAAGAAATAGTCTCGTGCCTCGTCGCACATTGTTCGTGTTATGCTTTTGGCACGCTTTCCTCGTTCTCGTTTCTTCTTTGCCATTATTCACCCCCTTGGTTTGTTGCTAAACTGCCTTATGCTCTATTTTTGATGTATCGCCGAGCCAGGCAACTCAGAATACGTCGGCACTGTATGCTGAGCATATCACATTTGATGTGATCAACTTTGCATCATTCACTTCATGATGCATCTTCTCCAAACTTCTATTTCCATATTTAGTATGAAAGAAAATGTAACATCACAAATGTTCATTTTTATTCTCAAATAGCGAAAACAGACAGCGAGCCGGCACTGTCTGTTCTCTTGCAATCATTTTTCAAATTTGCGATTAACATATACTATCATAACATTGCTTGATATAACTATGCTATTAACAGTTTTAATATCATTTCAACTCACACAGCTTGTCCCAAATGGAATAGACAAACTGGACTTTGTGTTTTTGCACACAGATCATGATTCCGAATTCTTTTATATCCATTCACTTCATCATTATCAGTAATTATTTAAATTTCATTTCAACTCAGCAGTTTGCCCACATGGCTTAGGGAAACTGAACATTGTTAATGCAAAATTTATATAATGATTGACTGCCACATCATTATATATTAACTACAAAAAGATTGTCAACTCAAGTTTAGGTTACTAAATATCATCATTCTTTTTGTAATCTTCTTCTAATCTCTTCAAGCTATATTTTATAGCCTTCAAGTTTGTCTTTTCTCCGTTCTTTCTATATCTCCCCCAGGCATATACACACCTGCCTCTACACTCTGTCGTGTACCTTGCAGAGTACGAGTTTCCACTTTCTTCCCATTTTATAAGCTCGGTACTGTACCGTTCTTCATAAGATTTGCGGGCTTCTGGATTCCTTGGCGGACTAAAAAAATATGAATTTTTCATATAGTCTGCGATGTCCACTAAGTTGTTTAACTTTTCAATTAACTCTTTCTTTTCTTCGTTCATTTCTTCTGTTTCCTTTCGAACAAATATTTTTTTATTTTTATTATGAAAGATAATAAATATTAAAAACGACTTTTGAATAGCGTTTTTTGCTAAAATAATTTAATTTATAAACTTTTTTCTTTATTTGAAATAAGTATGTAAGATTTCAAAAATAAAAAGTGGCTTTTGAATAGCGTTTTTGCAGAAATGATAGTCATTACATTTTTCTTTTTGCTTATCATAAGTATGAAAGATTATAAAAATGAAAAGCGACTTCTGAATAGAAATTTTTTTACAAAAATAAACAATATTATAAATTCTTTTTTATTTATCATAAGTATGTGAGATTTCAAAAAGCGAAAAGCGGCTTTTGAATAGTAATTTTTATAAAATAACAGCAAAACTTATAAAAAACATTTTTTATTTGCTATAAGTATGTAAGATTTCAAAAACGAAAACGGCCTTTTGAATAAAAATTTTTTGAGTATTTTGTAAAAAAAATTATACACCCCAAAATTTTTGGAGTGTATATTATGCACATCACACTATAATTACTTCAAATTCTGTATATCAGCATCCGATGCAGTCTGCATTTCTCTGAGCAACGGTTCCAGCATTTCGAAGTCTAAAATACTCGATTGTCTTTCAGCCTTACGTGCATTCTTCCAGTCACTTTCTTTGAATTTATGTGTACTCGCATTAAATCTGTTTATCCAATCGCATTTCGCAGCAACTGTTAATTTATCGCTGTCAAGAATACCTATTCTCCACTTCTCGGCTC
>SVGF01000017.1 GCA_015056475.1 Clostridiales bacterium | reverse complement strand
CATAGACCTGTACAGTTCTTCTGCCAATATACACCCCACCTTCGATTTTTTCTTCGCCAATATAATCACTTATTTCATATCCACCCGCAAATCTCGAAGCATGCATATTTTTTGCCACCGTTTTTGCAGTAAACGCAATTACCGACGGCAAGAATGATACTATCAGCACCACACAAAGAGTTATCGCCGTAACCCTTACCCATTTAGGGCATCGTCTTTTTGTTTCCATTTGTTTTTCTCCTTTATTGTAATTATCTGCACAGGCTTCTCCTATACAATATCAGTATAGCATATATTTTGATATTTTTCAATGGGGTTACCCCCCCTAATTATAAACAAATTGTGAACATTAATCATGTAGAAAAAACTCCCAAAAGCCATACGCTCAAGGGAGTCATAATTCAAATCTTAAAATAAATTCAGCGCCGCTTCAAGCTCCTTTAATCTTTCCTGCGATAACTCGGGAGTATCTTTAAGTGGGAATCTTATACCCAGCTTTTCATATTTTTCAACGCACAGCTTCTTAAACGGCAAAAGCTCAACCCTTGTTATAACGGAATACTGCTTTACAATTTCTGCCAGTCTTTGAATATCCTGTTCGTTGTCATTCAATCCCGGCACAACAACGTGGCGAATCCAGGTGGGCTTATTCTTCTCTTGAAGCATTGCCAAAAAATCAAGCGTTCTTGCCAAGCTTCCGCGCGTATATTTATTGTAATCCGCTTCAGATGTAAATTTAATATCAAGAAGTGCCATATCAATATCGTCAACCAATTTCTCAACGTCACCGTTTATCAGCGCGCCGGAGGTATCGATCGCAACGTTAAGATTCTTCTCGTGCAACAATTCGGTACATTCCCTCACAAATCCTGCCTGCATCAAGGGCTCACCGCCCGAAAACGTAACCCCGCCTTTTTTGATGTACGGAATAAAACGCAAAAGCCTTCCGACTATGTCCGAAGGCTTTGTTTCGGGTAAACCGTTAATTAACCACGTATCGGGGTTATGGCAGTATGCACAGCGCAACGGACATCCCGCAAGGAATACAACCGAGCGTATTCCGGGGCCGTCAAGCGTGCTGAAGGATTGTACGCTGTGAATATATCCGTTCATAGCGTACCTCCGATATTAAACGCTTTCGTGGAACGTTCTTGAAATAACCTCAAGCTGCTGCTGCTTTGAAAGCTTAATAAAGTTTACAGCGTAGCCGGAAACCCTTATAGTGAGGTTGGGATACTGCTCCGGGTGCTCCATAGCATCAATGAGCTTTTCTCTGTTGAGAACGTTTACGTTGATGTGGTGAGCATTCTGAGCAAAATAACCCTCAAGGATGTTTACAAGATTGTCCACTCTCTCAGCGTCATCCTTACCCAATGCGGAAGGAATTATCGAGAACGTATTTGAAATACCGTCAAGACAAGCGTCATACGGGAGCTTTGCAATGGAATTCAACGCCGCAAGTGCACCGTTTGTTTCTCTGCCGTGCATGGGGTTAGCACCGGGGGCAAAGGGCTCGCCTGCTTTTCTGCCGTCGGGAGTTGCACCGGTCTTCTTGCCGTACATTACGTTGCTTGTGATAGTGAGAGCAGAAAGCGTATGCTTTGCATTTCTGTATGTGGGGTTCTTTTTAAGCTCGGCTGATACTCTTTCGAGAAGCTCAACAGCAATGGAGTCAACTCTGTCGTCATCATTACCAAACTTGGGAAAATCACCCTCAACTTCAAAATCGGATATTATGCCTCTTTCGTCATACTTGGGATAAACCTTTGCATACTTGATAGCTGAAAGGCTGTCAACTGCAACTGAAAGCCCTGCAACGCCAAACGCCATTAATCTTTCAACGTTTGTATCATGAAGCGCCATCTGTATCTTCTCATACGCATACTTGTCGTGAGAATAGTGGATAACGTTCATCGTGTTAACGTAGAGCTTTGCAAGCCATGAAATGTAGAAATTATATCTTTCTTTTACAGTATCAAAATCAAGAGGCTTATTCTCCTCCAGAATCGTCATTTCGGGCGCGATCTGTGAGCCGCTCTTTTCCTCTCTGCCGCCGTTGAGCGCCATAAGAAGAAGCTTTGCAAGGTTGCATCTTGCACCGAAGAACTGCATCTGCTTGCCTACCTTCATTGCGCTTACGCAACAAGCTATAGCGTAATCATCACCGTACTTGGGGCGCATAACGTCGTCATTCTCATACTGGATCGAGTCCGTATCAATAGAAACCTTAGCGCAGAATCTCTTGAAATTCTCGGGAAGCTCGTTTGACCAAAGCACTGTGAGATTCGGCTCGGGTGCAGGTCCGAGATTATAAAGAGTATGGAGGAATCTGTAAGTATTCTTCGTTACGAGAGTTTTTCCGTTTTCAGCCATACCGCCGAGGGATTCCGTTATCCACATAGGATCGCCGCCAAAAAGATCGTTATAGTCAGGCGTGCGCAGGTGACGCATCATTCTGAGCTTCATAACAAACTGATCAACAAGCTCCTGAGCATCGGTTTCGGTGAGAGTGCCGTTTGCCAAATCTCTTTCGATGTAGATATCAAGGAACGTGCTTGTTCTTCCCAAAGACATTGCTGCGCCGTTTTGCTCCTTGTTTGCGGCAAGGTAACCAAAATATAACCACTGGAACGCTTCCTTTGCGTTCGTTGCAGGCTTTGAAATATCAAATCCGTAAGTAAGCGCCATCTTCTTGAGCTCACCAAGGAACAGTATCTGTCTGTAAAGCTCCTCAAGTGTGCGCATATTCTCCTCAAGCATTACGTTTTCTCCGTAAAGCTTTTTATCTTCCATCTTCTTTTCAATGAGGTAGTCAACACCGTAAAGCGCAATCCTGCGGTAATCACCAATAATTCTTCCTCTGCCGTAAGCATCGGGCAGACCTGTGATGATTCCTGCATGACGAACAGCTCTCATATCGTCGGTATATATTCTGAACACGCCGTCATTGTGCGTGGTACGGTACTTGAACTCAGTCTCAACCTTCTCCGAAAGCTTATATCCATAAGCTTCGCAAGCAGCTCTTACCATTCTTATACCGCCAAACGGGTTAACCTCTCTTACAAGGGGCTCACCTGTCTGGAAGCCGAAAATCACTTCATTTTCCTTATCAAGATATGCTGCAGGATAATTGTTGAGCGAGGTTACAGTTTCTGTATCTATACCTATAACGCCACCTTTTGCTCTTTCCTCAGCAAATTTTTCATCCATTTTTGCATGAACTGCGTTTGTTCTCTCTGTTGGGGGAGCAAGAAAACTCTCGTTGCCCTCATAGGGTTTATAATTTTGAAGAATAAAATCCCTTACGTCGATGTTTTCCTTCCATGCCGAACCCTTAAATCCATTCCAATAGCTTTCATTCATATTACTATCTCCTTTTATCATAAGTTCTTCGCCCAGACGGTCGGCATTTTTGACTTACCGCTCCACTTAGTTTTTTCTAATTCCGTCAGTTACGGTAAGCAGTACTTTTGCAGTACATTATATTATAATACATATCTTAAAATATTTCAATAGATATTTGTGAATAATCTATGAATTTTTTACTTTATCTTCTGAGGTTCACCGTATTTAATACCCTTTGTATCAACTCTGATGGACGTTACGATGATATCCTCAAGTGGAACACCGCCACCCGCAGATATAGAATTGTCGTGATCGATCTTGTTGATCTCTCTTACGACCTCTATACCCTTAGTAACCTTACCAAAAGCCGCATAGTAATCGTCAAGATGTGAAGCGTTTCCCGTAACTATAAAGAACTGACAGCCTGCAGTATCGGGTTGATTGCCTCTCGCCATTGATATTACGCCTTCCTCGTGCTTAATATCATTCTTTGTAAAGCCGTTTGCAGCAAATTCACCCTTGATGCTGTATCCGGGGTCACCCTGAAGAGTGCCGTCGGGAGAGCCCATCTGAATTACAAAATTCGTGCTGATTCGGGATACCTTAATGCCGTCATAGAATTCTGAATTTGCGAGTGAAATAAAATTCTTTACAGTATTTGGTGCCTGATTGGGGTAAAGTGTTATCTCCACCTCACCGTAATCTTCAAACACGATTGTTGCAACGGGGTATTTGTCCTCGGGAATGTTCTTTGTGCAGCCAAGCGTAATGCTCACAACGAGCAGAACAACAGCCACGGCTGAAACTATGGGTATAAGCTTCTTTGCAAGCTTTTTGCGGCACTCCAAAGCTTTTTTCTGTTCGATCTTGTTTTTTCTTGCATTTTGACTCATAAAAATATCTCCTGTTTGTAAATAAAACGTACATGTATATGGTACTATAAAAACCGTTTTTTTGCAAGAGGGTAAATCAACATTTTTTATTAATTTTTTGTAACCTTGGATATTACTTTTACATAATATGCATTGACATCTGACATAGGAGGTTTAGTTAATGTCTTTTTATTCATTCAAAAACAACGGTAACGACAGAAGTCCCGGCTTAATAGACGCAAAGGCACTCAACTGCATTACCGAAAGAGTATGTATCCAGGTAAACAAGGTTTACGACGCATGTCTTCAGCAGGAAAGCTTCCCTGACACACAAGTAACGCTCCCCGCTCTCAGCGGCACAGCACCTTATACCTTTATCAGCTTGAGAAACTCGATCTCACAGGGCAACGTCGAAAACCTCTCCGTTACAAGGCTTACAGACAGACCCAACTGCGCAAGAGTGCAGGCTGATATCACAATCCCCGTGCAGATAAATTACTCCGACGCCACAGGTACCGAGTATACCACAACGGGGAGCATTTCGGTACATAAGGACGTTATTCTTTACGTGCCCGATGATTCAATCATCCCCTACAGCATCCAAGCTACCACAGGCGCTATCAGCGTAATTGGATCCATTGCCGTAACAGGCGAAACCGCAACTCTCACCGCCGACGTATGCATCTCTATCATCACAAGAGTTATTGCAACTGTTGATCTTCTCGTGCCCGCATTCGGCTTTACAGAGATTCCGCCGTGCGAGGAATATGCCGACGAGGCTTGTGATAATTTCTTCTGTCTGCCCCTGTTCCCCCCGCAAATGGAGGACGTTATAAGCAACAATAACTGCTTGGGTAGCTCATTCTACAACAGCAGAACGGATAAGTAACAAAAAAAGGGTGGAAACACCCCACCCAAAAATCCTGCAAACAAAGCTCAGTATAAAGTTTTGTTTGCAGGATCAAATCATTTTACATAATCAAACACAACACGGGATTCATCGTAATCATTAATATCATATACGTATATTGACACTTCCTCATCCCATTGTTGCTTTGTGCCGCAGTAATTCAGTTTTAGATCAGGACTACAATTATCAAATGCGTCCCACCACGCTTCTCTGACATTTGTGTGAATAACAACGCTTTGAAGATTCGTGCACCCATCAAATAAGCATTGCGGTATGTACGTTACACCGTACGGTATCGTAAATTCAGTAAGCATTTTACAATTTTTAAAAGCATTATCGCCCAGAATTATCAACGTATCATGTATCTCAATGCTTTTAAGTCTTATGCATTCTTCAAATACTGAAGAACTTATTTCAGTAACTGTACTCGGAATTACGATATTTTCTATGCTCTCACATCCATAAAATGCATATCCTTCAATTATAGTTACACCTTCGTGCATAACTACGCTATTTAGGTTTTTACATTCAGCAAATGCAAGGCCGCCTATTTTAGCAACTCCGCCGGTGATAATTACGGTTTCAATCACCTGATTATTTCTAAATAAATCATTAAATATAGCATATTTTTCACCGTTAAAGCTGTTTGGAAGAACTAAATCCACATCGTTACCGTTATAATCGATCATGTAATTTGTTCCATCATAAACATAAAACATAAAATCATCAACAGTAAAAAAGCAATTATCATCCTTAATAACGCTAAAAGCAGTGCCAGCAATTGTGCCATATCCATCATCGCCTTTTTCGATCGGCAGATTAGATTTATTTACAACTGCAGCAATATTCGCATATGTAAGAAAAGCCAAATCTCCAACGTTAGTTACGCCTTTGCCTAACACAATAGTTACCAAACCTTTGCAATTATAAAACGCACTAGATTCAATCGTAGTTACTGTATCAGGAATAACCAAATGCTTAATGCTATAACAGTCAGAAAAGGCAGCTGCGCCAATAGTTGTGATACCGTTATGCATCTTAACACTACTTAGATTGTAACATTGAGAAAAAGCTCCTTGACCAATGCTCGTTACATTTTTTGGAATTTCAATGCTCTTAAGCATATAACAACCATCAAAAGCAACTGCTCCAATATACTCTACCGAGCTTGGTATTGCAAAATCTTCCAGAACTTCACAATCTCTGAACGCTGCTTCTTCTATACGCTCAACACCCTCGGGCAAATCTAATTTTCTCAAGCTTGAGCAGCCTAAAAATGCATGACTTCCTATAAACTTAACATTATCTCCAATATCAACATTCTCTAAATTGATACAAACTTGAAACATTGCACTCGGAACATAGCTGTACGTCATCTTAACACTCACAAGAGAGTCACACATTGCAAATACTGCTTCCCCGATGTGAACTACACTGTCAGGAATAATTACCGAATTAATACTCTTACATCCGTGAAATGCTTCATCACCTAAATATGTAAGATTATCGCTGAAATGAATATCCTTTAGCATTTCACAACTTGAAAAAGCACCGAATTCAATTATCTCTATGCTTTTACTCAAATCAATATCCTCAAGTGCTATACAATGATAAAATGCATCCTCCTTAATAGCCACAACACTTTCAGGTATCTGAACGCGCTTAAGACTTTTACATTGTGCAAACACACGATAATTAAGTACAGCTATTCCCTCGGGAATTATTATTTCAGTAAGACTTTCACATTTTTCAAAAGCACGCTCGTCTATACTTTCCATACTGTCAGGTATTGTAATGCTTTCAAGGCTTGTACAGCTGCTAAATGCACCCAAGCCTATACTCATAACGCTTGGCGGTATCACGATAGTTTTAAGGCTTGAGCATTCAGCAAACGTCCATATTTCAATAGATGTAATACCATCAGGAATATTAATGTTATCAAGACTTGTACACCTGTTAAATGCAAATGCCCCAATAAAATTAACGCTTTGCGGTATATTTATGTTTTTAAGGTTAGTACATCCAGCAAAAGCAGAATCTCCAATACTTGTAATACTTTCAGGTAGAGTGATACTTTCGATACTCGTACATGAGCTAAATGCCTCCTGACCTATACCGGTTACAGTGATCTGATTATAGGTTGCCGGAACTTCAACTGAAGTCTGTCCGTTTTGAATAAATTTTGAAACCGTATAAGTTCCATCAGAATTCAGCTCAAACTCAATTTTCCCTTCACCCACAGTACATGAAGACATAGCACAAACTGCAAACAAACATACAAATATATACAGAATAGATACGATTATTCTCTTCATAAACCTCAATACCCTATTTCCATTTTCGCAAATAAGACAATATGACTACTGCTTTCCGTAATCAAATCTTACTTTACTTTCATCGTAATCATTAATATCATATACGTATATTGACACTTCCTCATCCCATTGTTGCTTTGTGCCGCAGTAGTAAATAACAAGATCTTCACTACATTCATCAAATGCGCTCCAATACACCTCACGGACGTTTGTAGGGATAACTATCTTCTTAAGGCTTGTGCAACCTCTGAATGCTATATTTGAAACGCTGGAAGCGCAATCAGGTAATACTAATTCAGTCAATTTTGAGCATCCGGTAAAGGCATAACCTGAAAAGAAAGTTAAACTACTCGGTAATTTAATACCATCGTTTGTAAGGCTTGTGCACCATTCAAACGCACCGTAGTCTATTTTAGTAACGCTTTCGGGTATAGTTATGTGCTCAAGTGCTGAACAAACAGAAAACGCACTATCGCCTATCTCCGTCAAGCCGTATTTTATTGTAACCGTCTTCAGATTACTGTTTTGCTGGAATGCACCGCTACCTATTTTTGTAACACCTTCGGGAATCACGACACTCTTAAAAGTACCGTAACCAAACGCATACTTATAGATCTCGTAATTTGCACCCTTATAGTTTTGCGGTAACACCAAATCGGTATCATTACCCAGATATCTCAAAAGATACGGCGTATCATCAGTTGTGTAGAACAAATAATCGCCAACAACACCAACCTTGCTTGCACCTTTATGTACTTCCATGGCATATTCAGCAACGTGACCGTAAGCTTCACTGCCGGACTGAATATTCAATCCGGACTTATTTATAACCTCAACAAGCTTTGAACAATACAAGAACGCTTCTTCCCCAATCTGAGTCAAGCTTTCTGGCAACTCAACACTCAAAAGATTATCGCAGTTTCTGAATGCACGTACACCGATCGTCTGAACTTCTCTACCCAAAACGACTATAGAAAGATTATTACAACCGCTGAATGCATCTTCACCGATTAGTGTGACTTTATCGGGAACGTTTACCTTCTTCAACGCCGTACATCCCGCAAATGCTGAATCGTATATATTCTTCAATCCCTTGCCAAGAACGACGTCCTTCATAGCCGTGCAATCCGCAAATGCTGCAACGTGAATATCGGTAACGCTGTCAGGAATCACAATACTTTCAAGGCTTGTGCATCTTACAAAAGCTCTGTCACCTATAGCTGTAACCTTATCGGGTATTTTAATACTCAAAAGGCTTGAACACTCATAAAAAGCAGTATTGTATATGATCTGAACATCTTTTGGGATCTCAACGTTTTTAAGCGCTGTGCAACCGTTAAAAGTCAAAGCGGGAAGTGCTGTCAAACCATCGGGAAGCTCAACACTTGTAAGCGCTGTGCATTTGGAGAACATCCTTTCACCCATCGTTGTAACACTATCGGGAATAACAATGCTTGTAAGGCTTGTGCAATCACTGAATACACCGTTACCCAAGCTTGTAACGTTTGGACCGAGTTCAATGCCTGTTAGCTTTGAACATGAGCTGAACGCTTGATCGCCTATTTCGGTAATACCGTCCCCCAATACAACGCTTGTAAGTCCCGTGCAGCCTTCAAAAATACCGTTGCCAATTCTTGTTACGCTATCAGGGATCGTTATAGACGTTAGCTTTGTGCAATTATTGAATATTCCACCATTCAATTCCTCTACGCCGTTACCAAAATCAACACTTTCCAAGCTTGTGCAACCCGAAAAAACAGGACCGGAAATTACTTTAACGCTGTCGGGGATCTTAACGCTCTTTAAACCTGTGCATTCGTTAAACGCACAGTTACCGATTTCGGTTATACCCTCCTCAATTTCAAGCTCAGTCAAAGCCGCGCAACCAAAAAATGCATAGAACTCTATTTCCGTTACGCTTGACGGTATTTTAATACTCTTAAGACTTGCGCAACTTTCGAATGCGTGAACACCTATTCTCGTAACCCCCTGCGGAATATTTATGCTCTCAAGGCTCGTGCAAGTTGCAAACATATAATCATCTATGCTTGTAATTGTGTCGGGCAAAATAATGCTTTTAACCTCACGATTACCGTTGAACATGCCTTGTCTTACACTTGTAACTGGTGCATCCTTGTAGGTTGCGGGAATCTCAAGCTCCTCTTGCCCCCAATTATTAAATATCGAAACCTCGTAAGTGCCGTCTTCTTTAAGCTCAAATTCAAAAGTATCCGGCATAAAGCCTGCGCAGGATGACAATGTCATAACAGCCAAAACGCATGCACAAAGAGCTAAAATTGATGTGAATAATCTTTTCATTTTCCAGTCCTTCCCAAATATAGCACAAACCGCAGATCATTACCTACGGTTTGTGCAAGTTCTTAAATATCAATTAAATGCAAACAGCGATAGTCTTACTTTCTTTCGATTCTGAACATAGCCATCTGACCGGGATAGAGCATTATCTGTGCACTTTCAATGTTAGCAGCAGCAAAAGGACGAACTATCTCGCCATTAAGCAATACTTCTTTAATATCAGCCTTTTCGTGGTCATATTCAATACCGATGCTGTTTATAATTTCTTTCTCAAGATTTACTATACAGAAATATTCATAGCCGTCGTCACAATCAAAGGTTGATATCATGCAATCCTCAAAGGTAACGAGCTTTTTGATTATCTCGTGGCTGTTTGATCCAAAAATCGGATAAGCAAATCTATGGAAGCCGTGCAACCACGTCTTCTTTCTTGTTAATCTTGGGAACAATTCACCAAACTGATCCATGAATCTTCTCTGGCTGATCATGAGCCAATAGAAACCGGGAGTCTTCTCGCCATATTCATCGATAGGAGAATCATGATAGTTGGAAGCAAGCTTTCTGTCGTAAAGTCTGAACCACGTAAGACCCTTAACACCCATAGCAGCTGCTGTTGTGATCTGCATCATATAGCTGAATTCCGTGCTGGGACCGTAAACATGATGCGCGGAGCTCAAGGGAGTAAGCCAAGGCTCAAGACCTGCTTCTTCAGCAGCTTCAACCATTTGCTTAACACACTTTATATAGCGTGTAAAGCCGGCATCATTGATCATCTGGCTATACATATCGTAGCAGATCATCGTAGCGCCTGTAGCTTCCTTGTATCGCTTCATCCACGTAACCATCTCACTGTCATCATCATCAAAAACGCAGAATCTGAAATTGAGGTAGGGTGTAAGCTCGGGAGCGACTTTCTTCTGGATACTTACTGCTCTTATAGCATTTTCATACGCAGCACGTGAACCGGGCTCGTCACCCGCATGGAAGCCATAGAGAGCAGGATGACCCTTGAATATCTCGTAAACCTCTCTGAATCTTTTTTCAACTGCAGGAGCAGCCTCCTCTGTGCAGCCCCAATAAGCGCCAACGCCGCAATCAAGAATAAGCTTAATTCCAAGTTCTTGTGCTCTGTCAAGGAACTCAAAAGTCTTTTTTACTTCAGCTTCACTGTTGACGTTTGTGCTGCCAGCCATCATTACGTTAAAGCCGCATTCCTTCCATCTGTCAACTTCTTTTACTGTATAATTTTCATCAGCCATGGAGAAATAGACCCATGCACCAAAGTTATATCTTTCTGCCATATTAGTCACCTACTTACTTTCTTTCAATTCTGAACATAGCCATCTGACCGGGATAGAGCATTATCTGTGCAGATTCAATATTAGCAGCAGCAAAAGGACGAATAATTTTGCCGTTAAGCAATACTTCTTTAATATCAGCCTTTTCATGGTCATATTCGATACCGATGCTGTTTATAATTTCTTTCTCAAGATTTACTATACAGAAATACTCATAACCATCGTCACAGTCAAAGGTAGAGATCATACAATCCTCGAAGGTAACGAGCTTTTTGATTATCTCGTGGCTGTTTGAACCAAAAATCGGATAAGCAAATCTGTGGAAGCCATGCAACCACGTCTTCTTTCTTGTAAATCTGGGGAACAATTCACCAAACTGATCCATAAATCTTCTTTGGCTGACCATGAGCCAATAGAAGCTGGGTGTCGTTTCGCCATATTCATCAATAGGAGAATCATGGTAGTTGGGAGCATGAGGTCTGTCATAAAGTCTGAACCACGTAAGACCCTTTACACCCATAGCAGCAGCCGTTGTGATCTGCATCATATAGCTGAATTCAGTGCTGGGACCGTAAACGTGATGCGCTGAGCTCAATGGAGTGAGCCAGGGCTCAAGACCTACCTCTTCAGCAGCCTCAACCATATGCTTAACAGCCTTTATATACATAGTAAATCCGGCATCATTGATCATCTGGCTGTACAAGTCAAAGCAAACCATCTTTGCACCGGTCTCTTCTTTATAGCGCTTCATCCAAGCAACAAGCTTCTCCTTACTTTTTGGATATGTTCCGCCACCCATAAGATTAAGATATGGTGTAAGCTCGGGAGCAACTTTCTTCTGAATACCAACTGCTCTGATAGCGTTATCAAGATCGCCTTCATCACTCGGTTCATCACCTGCATGGAAACCAAACAAAGCAGGATGTCCCTTGAACACCTCATACACTCTTCTGAACTTTTTTTCCTCACCCTCGGCTCTATCTGCTGTGCAACCCCAATAAGTGCCTTCTTCGCAGTCAAGGATAAGCTTCATACCAAGCTCCTGTGCTCTGTCAAGGAATTCAAACGTCTTCTTGACCTGGTTTTCGTCGTTGATATTTGTGACACCTGCCATCATTACGTTAAAGCCGCATTCGTGCCATCTGTCAACTTCCTTAACAGTATAATTTTCATCGGACATGGGAAAATATACCCATGCACCAAAGTTATATTTTTCTGCCATATTTAGTCACTTACTTACTTTCTGTCAATTCTGAACATAGCCATCTGACCCGGATAGAGCAACAAGCCTTCGCCTGCCCAAATATCAGTATAGCCTGCAAAGGGTGTAGCACTCTTACCGTTACGTTCGATCTTTGTATAAGATGCCTTATTGCAATCGAGCGTAAGATGAACGTCTGCTAACTGCTTCTTTTCAAGGTTAACAACTGTACAGTATTCCACACCGTTTTCATCCTCAAAGAAGCTTATCAATGCTCTTTCAAAGCAATCTACCGCTGTTACACAATCATGTGTGCCTTCACCAAACTGATCGAATGAATTATACGGGAAGCCTACAAAATAGCTGTTCTTCCACTTAAGTGTAGTGAGTATCTGACCGTACTGTGCCTGGAATCTTCTCTGGCAGCGCAAGAGAGCGTAATATCTTTCAGTCTTGTAGCCGTATTCATCTATCGGTGAGCCGTAGCATTCGGGAGCGATCTTTCTGTCGTAAAGTCTGAACCAGTAGATACCGTTTACACCGCAAGCTGCAGCCGTTGTGATCTGCCACATATATTCATATTCATTGGGAGCCCTAAAGCACCAGTGAGCTGTTGAAAGCAAAGTTGCCCAATGCTTCAAGCCGGCTTCCTTACAAGCATCAGCATGAGCCTTAAGCGTATTGAAGTAGATAGTTACACCGCCGTCATTTGTCATCTGGCTGTATTCATCCCAGCAATAGTAATCAACGCCTGTTTCTTCCTTAAAATACTTGAGCCATTCAACAAACGTTCTGCCACCAAGCTTTTCCTTTTCGTAATCACAAAGAGCACCCTGGAAATTGATCAACGGGTTGAGCTCGGGAGCGATCTGCTTCTGTATCTTCATACCGTTAATAGTGGATTCAAGTGACTTTGCAGTGCTGGGCTCATCACCGATAAAGAAGCCGTAAAGCGCAGGATGGCCCTTTACTCTTGCATAAATTCGGTTAAAATCCTCAGTATACTTCTCTGCACCATGACCATTCATAGCCCAATAAGTAAGATCGTTAGCATTTACAATAAGCTTGATTCCGCGCTCAGCAGCCTTGTCGAGGTACTTTACCATTTCGTCAAGCTCGCTGTCGCTTGAGCCAAAGGGAGATGTCATTGTAACAGTCAAGCCCATGTCAGCCCAATCGTCAACCGCGCCTAAACCGAGTTCTTCTTTCGGTGGGTAAACCCACGCACCAAAGGGATACAAATTTTCCATATATTTTACCTCTTACTTTCTGTCAATTCTGTACAAGAGCATCTGACCGGGGAAAAGATCCAACATATCGTCATCTGCATCAATCTTGCGCTGGATAGTACCATTGCGATCAAGTCTTACCAATGTAGCCTTGTCTGAATCAAATTCCATATTGATGATCGCAGGCAATTTATGCTCCATATTTACAAAAGCAACGTATTCCTTACCAGCTTCATCCTTAAAGAAACTTATCATGCACTTTTCAAAAATATTGAGCTTTTTGATAACGTCGTGGCAATTAGAGTTGAACATTTCATAGCTCATTCTCGGGAAGCCGGTCAAATATGTTGCCTGAACCTGAAGATTCTGCATTATCAAACCAAACTGATCGTTGAATCTTCTCTGGCAACGCTTAAGTCTATGGTACTGCTCCGTAAGGTTGCCGAATTCATCGATAGGTGAGCCGTGATAGTCGGGAGCTATCTCCTTGTCGTAAAGTCTGAACCATACAACGCCCTGGCAACCTGCCGCAGCAGCAGTTGTTATCTGCCACATAAACTGATACTCGTCCGGATACTTGAATACCCAGTGAGCACTTGAAAGCAAAGTAGCCCAGTTTTTAACACCTGCTTCTCTGCACGCATCATTGTGTTCCTTCAACTTTCTGATATATGCTGTAACACCACCATCATTTATCATCTGAGAATATTCGTCCCAGCAATAAGTATCACAGCCTGTTTCTGCCTTAAAATGCTTCAACCAATCAGCAAATCTGTCACCGGGCTGTTCACTGAACATTTCGGGAGTGCTGCCGCGCAAATTGATGTAAGGTGTAAGCTCGGGAGCAATCTGCTTTTGAACCTTCATACATCCGATAGTTGCCTCAAGAGCGGGCTTTTTGGGCTCGTCGCCGCAATGGAATCCGTACAAAGCCGGATGTCCTTTGAGCTTTTCATAAGCAATCTTAAAACGTTCAGCGTAAGCTTCCTCGCCAAGACCTGCAAAAGCGCTGTAATCAAGACCGTAAACGGACGCTATAAGCTTAATACCACGCTCCTGTGCCCTGTCAAGGAATGGAATAAGCTTTTCAGTTGAAGTAAAAGTTGTTTCAGGCGACATGATCGCAGTAAAACCTGCATTAGCCCAAATATCAACTTCATCGGGTGTCAATTCGTCTGCATTTCGATACACCCATGCACTAAAATGAAATCTGTCTGCCATAAATTTAACCTTTCTTTAGTAGAAATATGAGTCGTTCCGACACACATGCATATTATAGCAAGTTTAATATGCAATGTCAATAGCAAATTTAATAAAAAAAATAAATAATTATACGACGATTGCCGTGATCAAATATCATACGGCACGTTAACCGTAATGCAATAGTTTTGCTTTACCTTAACTGTTACGAACGACACGTCAACACCATTGATCTTTGTGTGGAGAGCCTTTGTTGGTACAGCATCAACCATGAGCACGTCATGATCACCTGCAAAATAAGCTGTCCATTCAATATCTTCACCGTCGTGATTTGTGAGATATGATATATTTCTTCCATAATGCATTATAGAGAGCTTATTCTTTCCTATTTCGTATTCATTAAGAATAACGTATTTTACCTCATCCGGTAATCTTGAGAACGTAGATATCTTACCCTCGGGAACGTTAACGTCAACACCCATCATGCCTTGAACCGTATGTGCAACAACGTTGAACGATATTTCGGGATAATTACCGTTAGGACCCTGCCTTGGACTTTCGTGCGGCAAATGCCTTGTATTAAGAATATACTTCATCCACTTCCAAGCGGTATCTATCCTGTCATAGAGGAAATAAAGCTCGGGATAATAAGTATATCCCTCTATATTGTTTGAAGCTCCGGGGAATCCGATACCCGTGCCCTGTCCTGCATCTATAAGGTCAAGGTATTTATCATTTCTCGGTCCCGGCTCTGTAACAAGCTTCAGCGGCATCAATACGCTCGTTTCAACCGCAAAGCCCGAATACTTCTTTGTGTGATCGCAAAGATCGATCGCGTGTGCATAAACACCGTCCTTATCGCCGTCAATAACGCTCCATTCCTCATTAAAGTATTTCTTTAATGCAGCTGCTTTGTCGCACCATTCGGCATAAGCATTCATATCACCCCTTGCCTTGCAGAATCCTGCATAAGCAAGCATAGCCTGATATTGACAGCCTATAGCGTCACCCGCCTCAAAATAGAGCGTACCTTGAGGCAATCTTGCATCTATTCTTTCATCATAGGTGGCGTAACCATCCTCCATGTCACCAACACCCTCGGGAATTCCGTTACCGTCAGTATCGTAGATGTTTACAAAGTCCACCATAATATGAGTATAGAACTCAAACATCTCGTCGCTTATATATCTTTCGTCACCCGTCCAGAGGTACTGCCTGTACGCACTTTCAACAAGCTCAAACTGTGCCGGAATCTCTCTTACAAACCTATCCTCGGTGAAATAGTCACCTCGGTGAGGAGTTATTCCGTCAAAATTTATTGCCCATATTGCATAATAATTTCTGCTTTTCCACGCGCTTTGAGCAAATGCTCTCATCATGTGGTAGCATTCTTCCTTTAGCCCCATGAATTCAGCGCCGTATACGGAATGCACGTAATCTCTGCTGAAAAAGCAAGTTCTCGTTTTATGTCCCGCCACAAAGCAAGGAATATATTCCGCATCGGGTGAAAGTCCCTCGTTAACGGGGCCAATCTTGCCTGCCGGCTGCACCCATGTTTTTATCTTCTGTGTTGCCCAATCAAACGCTTCTTTAAGCTGTGGGTTATCAGTTTCAAAAAAAGCCATATTTTCCTCCTTATACGTGTGCTGTAACAGTGTGGTTTGCCTTAACTGTTACAGTTATGCAAGTAACCGGCGCACCGTTGATGTATTTTACCTCGCACTCTCCATCAAAGCCGTCAATATCAACCGCAATATGATCGTGAATTCCTTCAAACTGAATATTCCACGTAATATCTTCGCCCTCAAGATTGGACAAAGATGAGTATTGTCTGCCAAAATGCATTATCGTCACAGTATTGTTGCCCATCTTCTGCTCTTTCAGATTAAGATATCTTATATCATTCGGAAGCTTTGAAAGAGTTGTAATGCTGTTATCGGGTACGTTAACACTCACACCCATCAAACCTTGAACAACGTGAGAAACAAACGTGTACGAAAGCTCGGGATAATAGCAATTCGGGCCCTGTCTGGGGCTTTCGTGCGGATCGTGTCTGTGATCCATAATATATCTCATCCACTTCCACGCATCGTCCACTCTGTTATAGAGGAAGTACAGATCGGGATAGTACGTATATCCCTCAATATTTGAATTCGCTCCGGGGAATCCAATACCCGTGCCCTGACCCGCATTTATCAAGTCAAGATAAGCACTTGTCCTCTTTCCCGCCTCGGTAACCAGCTTCAACGGCATAAATACGCTGGTTTCCTTTGCAAAACCTTGAAGTTTTTTGCTCTTGTCCTTCATAAGTATAGCGTGTGCAAAGGTTGAATCCTTATCACCGTTCACAACGCTCCACTCATCGTTAAAGTAACGCTTCAACTCCTCAGCCTTATCCATCCAGATCTCATACGATCTGCAGTCACCCCTTGCCTTACAAAGTCCTGCATAAGCAAGATAAGCCTGGTATTGGCAACCAATTCCGTCACCTGCTTCAAAATAAGCATCCTCCTCATCGCCTCGCTCATCATAAGTACAGCTTATGCTCTCATGATGACCCAAACCCTCCGGCACACCGTTTTTATCGGTGTCAAGCGTTTCAACAAAAGTCGTTACCATTCTTGTGCAGAAATCAAACATTTCATCGCTCAAATAACGCTTATCACCGGTTTTTAAGTAAAGCTTATAAATGCATTCAACAAGCTCAAACTGTGAAGGGATCTCTCTTACAAAACTATCGTCGCTCTTGTAATCGCCATAATAGGGAGATCCATCAAAGCAAAGTGCCCAAAGTGCAAAATATCCTCTTTCCTTTGTTGCAGAACGGACAAAAGCCTCCATCATTCTGTAGTTTTCCTCATCAAGACCCAAAAGCCATGCTCCATCAGCCTGATGAACAAAATCTCTGATGTAAAATGCGTGACGTGTTCTGTAGCCTGCCCAATAGCAAGGAATACTCTTTGCAACACGGTCTGTGTGATCTATAGGAAATATCCTGTCCGTAGCAACGTACTCATGTGCCTTTACGACCGACCAATCAAATACTTCCTTTAATTCTCTATGATCTGTATCAATTTTAGGAAATCTCATTTTATCCTCCAAATTATTTTAAGTAACGCTTAAATACCGCGTTACTTATTTTTATACAAGTTATTTTTATTAATATACTCCAAAACTCCCGTCGGTAAATAACGACGGACGTCATCGCCATTTTGCAACCCTTCTCTTAGCATTGTTGACGATATGTCTATACACGGCTCATCAATAACGTAGCAAACCGTGCCAAAGCGTTTGTTCAAGTCATCAGCTATTTCCAAAAGCTGTTTTGTATCAATCTGCCCCCTGGGGTAAGCCGCAAATTCGCAAAGCTTAAGCAATTCATCAGCATTATACCACTTATCAATATAACTGAGCGAATCGCCCCCAACAATAAAGATAAGCTCATCATCGGGTGCTTGCTCTTTTATTTGCAAAACCGTATAATACGAATATGAATAACCATCGCGCTTTATCTCAACGTCACACGGTATAAATCCGTCCTCATTCTCAACAGCAATGCAAACAAGCTTATGTCTTACCTCTGCTGAAAGAGTCGTACTTCCTATTTTATGCGGCGGATCTCCGGACGTTATGAATAACACCCTATCAAGTTCAAGATCCTTCATTACTTTCCTTGCAAGCGCAATATGTGCATTATGTATCGGGTCAAAGGTACCGCCAAAAAGTCCTGTTTTCATATCTATATATCAACGATATTATTTCTGCAACGATTCAACGTATTCCTTTATTCGCTCAAAGCCCTTGATTATCTTTGATTCCTCAAGCGTAAAAGCAATTCTTACGTAATTCTTACAGCACTCACCGTATGCACTGCCCGGCACAACTGCAACGTGCTTTGATTCAAGCAGCCCGTAAGCAAACTCGTTCGCGTCAAGACCCGTTTTTGAAACGTCTATAAACGCATAGAACGTACCAACGGGAATATCCATCTTAAGCTGAGGAATATCCTTTACCGCATTAACGATGCAATCGCGTCGAGATGCAAATTTTGATATTATCTCCTTTGAGTCAAACTCAGGGTCATTCAAAACGTCAACAAGTGCATGTTGCGAAGCCAATGGCGCACAAGCTACTATGTTTTCCTGCAGCCTCGTCATACAGCTCACAAGCTCAGCAGGCGCAGCAGCATACCCTATCCTCCAGCCCGTCATTGAAAATTCCTTTGAAAAGCTGTATATCAATACAGTCCTTTCCTTCATTCCCTCAAAATCAAGAATGCTTGAATACTCAAGATCGTCATACACCAGCGAGCGATATACCTCATCGGTTATAACGGTAATATCGTATTTTTTTGCAATATCGGCAATGCGTTCCATAAAGCATTTGTCATAAACGTAGCCTGAAGGATTATTGGGGCTGTTGAGCATAATTGCCTTGGTTTTTGGTGTAACAGCGGCTTCAATGGCGTTGGGATCAACCGTAAAGCCCTTACCCTCAATAAATTTATCCACAATTACAGGCACACCACCGCACATATTTACCATCTGTCTGTAATTGATCCAATACGGCTCAAGAATTATCACCTCGTCGCCTTGGTCAAGCAAACACAATAACGTAACGTATAAAGCCTCCATTGCTCCTACAGTAACTATTATCTCGCTTTCGGGTGAATAATACACACCGTTACGCTTTTCGACAGTTTTTGAGATCGCCCTTCTCAATTCAATAAGTCCTGCATTGGCAGAATATCTTGTTTTACCGTCCATTATCGCCTTACAAGCAGCCTCTCTTATCCGAATGGGCGTTTTAACGTCGGGGTCACCCAGCGTAAAATCGATGGTGTCATCATATTGCGCGGCAAGGTCAAATAATCTTCTTGTCGGTGACGGACTTATACTTTTTGCTATCTGTGAAATATTCATTTATGTATATATATACAATTGTATACACCTTTCCTATTTTATAATTATATTTTAACACATTATCCAGTTTTTTGCAACAATAATTTAACAACACAATAAAAAAGTGCGGCATTAGCCGCACGTGTCAATAAGCTTTCTTTTTCTTCTTTGCAGAGTTGATCCCTATAACTCCTGCCGATAATCCCGTTACAGCGCATACCGCAAGATCTATCAATAATTTACCACCCGTGCCAATTGAGCCATAGCTGATCAGTCCAACCACAACAGTTACAAGCAGATACAAAAGCCCTGCAGCCATTCCCGAAAGCCAACCAAGCTTAGGTACACTTCTTCCGCAAAGTATCCCTGCAAAAGCTATACTGACTATTCTTATAGCCTCAACTATGTAAGCTGATGCACTATCGTCTATGCCGCTCATCAAAAGCACTACCGCACTGATCAGTATAAGCACAAGAGTCAACACTATTGCAATTCCCGTTGCTTTTGCAATCGTCAGCAGATACAACAGATACTCGTTTTTGCCTGCTTTTTCCTCTACCTTTGCGGGCTTGTTTGTTTTGTCCATAGTTATCCTCCTAAAATACGGTTTTTCCGCTTTTGTTAAATAACTATGCAGTAACGCTACACAATATACCTTACTTTTGAGTCTTTATTCTGTCAAGCTCAGCTTTCAGTTTATCAAACTCTGCCTTTAATTCATCAAGCGCTTTATTTGCGTTCATTGCAACAGCTTGCGCTTGCTTTATTTTTTCCTTTGAATCCGTAACAAGCGCTTCAAAGGCTTCATCCTTTTCCTTTACGTATTCGTCAACCTCTTTTTTATCATATCCAAACATTGACGTCTTAAATACTTTAGCCATAATTCCTCCAAAAAAGGCTGTCAAACGACAGCCTCAATATCAATATACAACAGTAACGTTATGCTTTTGGCAAAGCTCAAGCGTTTCAGCATCCGGTTCCTTTTCAAGAACGATCATGTCAATATCCTCAAGCGTAGCAAAGGTATACTGAAGTGCCTTGCCAAGCTTGGAGCTGTCCATTACCATTATAACCTTTCTTGCTCTCTTAATAACCGCTTTCTTAAGCTGTACCTCGTCATATTCACCACTTGTAAAGCCGCAATCAGCAGAAAAACCCGAGGTTGCCATTACAGCAATATCAATATTCAACGAATTGACCTGTTCAATTGCAGATATACCCGAAACCGCAATAGTATCCCTGTTGAATCTGCCGCCCAAAAGGTTTACTGTTATTCTGTTCTTTCTCAAAAGCTCCATAGCTATGTTGGGAGCAGCCGTAGTAATCGAGAAATACAAATTTGTAAGCTTGTTTGCTACAAGCATTACTGTGCTACCCGAATCAAAGTACAGCGAATGGTCGGGCTCAATATATTCCAGAACCTTCTGAGCAACCTCTGTTTTTGGGCCAACGTTGGCAGCTGCTCTTATAGCGTACTTATCATCATTATCTGCGGAAATACTCGTAACGGAGCGTGCACCACCCCTGACTCTTACAACAAGACCCTCTTGTTCAAGTGCCTCAATGTCACGTCTTAGCGTCATGCAAGAAACGTCGGGGTAAAGCATCATCAGATCATCATATGTTGCTCTGCCGTTCGCCTGAATAAATTCATTGATCGCCTGCCTTCTGAATGCGTTCATTATATATTCCCTCCCGTTTTATTTAATAAAATCCTTCAATACTTTCTTTTCGATATTGTTCTTATCAAGCACAAAGTAATCAGGTAAACCGTTCTTATATCTGATAGCAACCTCACCCTGAATAAGCGGCAAAGCATAAGCCTTGAACTTTTCGTTAACGTTGTTGCCGTTTTCGTTTATCCAATCTCTTGGGATCATCTTCTCTGCGTTCGCGCACTTATCGAGCGTCAAGGGCTTGATATCTATCTTGTACGGATCATCGCTGAGTCTTTCAAATGCTGACATAACGCCGCTGATGCCGTTAGCCGCAAATTCAAACGAAGCCGCACCTGCAAGATAGGACTCCTCATAATCCGTGAGCGACATAACGTGAGAAGCACATCTTTGCGAAATATCGGGATTAACCGTCTTAACTCTCTTTATAATGTTTTTCTTTACTTCATCAGCAAGCACAGCCGCAAGACCACCCAACTGCTGATGACCAAACTTATCCTGAGTGTTCTTGCTGGATGAGAAATACGGTTTTCCATCAGCACCTCTTACACCCTCACTAACAACCGCAAAAACCATGGTCTGCTTTGAAAGCTTGTCACTTATATCACCGAGGAAGCTATCAAGATCAAACGTTGTTTCGGGTAAATAGATCAAGTCCGCAACCTGATTGCCGTTATACTGCGCCAGACATGACGATGCTGCAAGCCAACCTGCGTTTCTTCCCATAGTTTCCATAATTATAACTGTTTTGGAATTGGGATATGAAAAAGTATCGTGCGCACACTCCTGCAGAGTTACGTTTATATACTTTGCGGCACTACCAAAGCCGGGGCAATGGTCCGTACCAAAAAGATCGTTATCGATAGTCTTGGGAATACCGTTTACCTTTACGTCTATGCCGTGCATCTTTGCATATTTGTCAAGCTTATAAGCAGTATCCATCGAATCGTTACCGCCGTTATAGAAGAAATAACCTATATCGTACGCTTCAAATACCTCAAATATTCTCTTGTATTCCTCGTCGTTCATATCCTCAGGCAACACGTGTCTGCACGAAAAAAGCCCCGAAGAAGGTGTAAATCTCAATGCCTGTATCTTTTCTGTTGGTATAGCAGTCAGATCTATCAATTCTTCATTTATTACACCTAAAATGCCGCCTACTGCAGAATAGATCCTGTCTACCTTTCCGGATCTCTTTGCTGCTTCAAATGCACCCACGATACTGGAGTTTATAACAGCCGTAGGACCACCCGACTGTGCAAGCAAAACGTTCTTTCCCATAATTTCCTCCGTAGAATAAAAAAAGTGCAATACTAAATTGCACTTAAATTTTATCATAAATTATAAAAATTGTCAATAAGTCATTGTGAAAAATAACAAAATATTTTCATTATAAAAAATTATTTTGAATAATTATAATACTTTTTAGTCATTCTCCAGAAGAACAACAAGAAAATCACTCTCACAATAATGTCAAGATAACCAAGCAATGACGGTGCTAACAGCATACCATCCATCATCATTGCTTGTGCAAAAAAGAATACCACAAGGTCAACTACCACCATAACGTACCATGATCTTCTGAGTGCATTTTGTCCGATATTTGCCTTTTTCTCTGCAGTAATATCACTAAGCCCCTTAATAAAGAAGAACAGCATTGCTATTGTTACAACGAACACGATGATCTGAAGCCCTCTGCCAAAGTCTTCAAGTTTGAGCCCAAGAGATGCACAAGACCAACGAACAAGCTCTATCGGCACACATGATACTGCTATCCACTGCGCGTATGTAAAGTTCTTTGTCTTACCTCTCATCGATATCAAGCCTGCAGCAATCAAGCCGTAACCAACAAACGCAGGTAAAATATCAATTTCCATATCCATAGTACCAAGCTCAAGGTCCCAGCCAAACCATTCCGTAACTTTCAAGGGGAGATTAAAGAAAACAAAGATCAATCCTATAAGTATGTTTTTCATATATCCTCCAATTATAATAATTAAATAATACCGTTATATTATAACATAAATCGAACAATATTACAATAGTATTCATAAAAAATTAAAAATTTACACAAATTTCTGATACCATTATTTTACTTTTAACGTTGATTATTTTTCTGCAAAACAGGAATAATATATCCGAGTTTTTACTCAAACAAAAGAAAGGATAAAACTATGAAACTTATTAAGTATATTACAGCATTTACTTGCGTATTTTGTATAGGTGCACTCTGCGCTTGCGAGCCTCTTGAATCAATGGTACCAAGCACAACAGGCACTCCCAAGCATACAGCTTCACCCATGCCAACAAAGTCACCTACCATCCCACCCGAAGCAACACCTTATATGAGCCCGTCACCCATCATCCCCGACGGCTCACTCATACCCGACGTTACACCGGGCAACTCACCGCTTTTGCCGGACAACGGCACTATGTCGCCGGATATTTCACCCGACACCACACAGCTTCCCAATCAGGACGAAGCAAGAAATTATAACCCCACTTATCCTATAAGATAAAAGATCAAAGGCGTTGTGCTTATATTAACACAACGCCAATTATTTTCACATTTTATTAACTAAAGTTCAGTATCTTATCGATCGTGGCGTTACAGCTTTTCTCCACACCGTCAAAATCAATGTTCGGCACGTAATACGATTCAAGCGTATTGTGCAGCCAATAAGCATCCTTTAGCGCAGACTGTGCATTCAAAAGCAAAGTTCTGTACATATTGTCGTTTTCTGATATTTTATCGCCGTAGCCTCTGAGCATAGCTCTGTTTACGTGTTCGTTCAGATTATAGATCTTGGTAGCAACTGTTTCATCATTAGAATATCGTCCTATAACCGTAAAGCCCAGCTCAAGCTCAGGAATCACTATATGTTCTATCCTTTTATTCGGCATCATCGGGCAATAGAATATTTCCTGAGCATATCCGTTTTCCTTAGCAGCAATGCTTATCCTGTTCATTATTCTGTCCGCAGCAGGCATTTCACCCTTATCGTCGCCGATATAAAGCCCTACAACTCTCTTGCAGTCATACAACAATGTGTCGCAGTAATTGATCAACCCCGCAGGAGTAACTGCGCTTGCAAACAGCTTTCTTTGGTTTGATGCACCCGTTTCTGATTCCTTAGCAATATAATTTGATATAATATCCTTTATTACTGAATTTATACCGTTGTTATCCGTACATCTTTCTATCATATCGCAGGTATCAGCGCTTATGTACGAAGCCGCATTAAGGTATTTATAAGCCCTTGAATACTCATACGATATATTGCTCTGTGTGGAAACGATGTCGCACGCCATTTCAATAATACCCTTTTCGCTCCAGAATTGCCCAAGATTTATAATTTCATCTATCGCACCGGGATATTTAGGATCAACAACGTGCGGGGAGGTAGCATCCACCAAAGCAATATCCCGCTCAACAAGCCTTACTCCGTCAAGGGAATGCGGATCGCCCGAACAATGAAAAAGCTCTACCCTTTCGCCCATTTGCAGAAATTTTTCAGCTATCCTTTTCATGTACGAGGATTTT
>SVGF01000016.1 GCA_015056475.1 Clostridiales bacterium | reverse complement strand
GACACCTTTTGACCGTACCACAACACCTGACTGGCTGTATATAATAAAACTCATGCTTCCATACACTCCCGAAAAACTCCAGCACTCTCTTGCTGTTTTTATCCGATTCCAGGAAATGCAGTATACTCTTAAATATTTTCAAGGATTCTCAAAGAAAAACGGGGCTAACAATATTCTGAATGATATAAAGCCTTATATGGAACCACCTGCCCAGGAAATGATGGAACAGATGGAATCCATGATGAGTATGATGGAGATGGTGCAAATGATGAACGAAAATGCTTCAGATAATTCAGAAGGATTCAATCCTATGGATATGTTTTCAGATTTGTTTAACATGAAAGGGGATTATAATAATGAATGAATGGATGAATCATCCGGCTATGAAAAATCTTGACACTGCAAAATTAGAACTCATCAAGACTGCCGCCAGACAAACACAGGGGAAATCTGGCAAAAACCTTGCTCCAGTCATGATGACACTCATTACAGGCGCTAATAAAAAAGGGATCCGCTTCACAAATGAAGAGGTATCCCTGATTCTTGATATTTTAAAAGATGGCAAAACTGCTGAAGAAAAAATGCAGATTGACTATATAATAAATGTGATTAGTTCTTATTTGAAAAAGTAAGTGTATTTGTCACCATTTTTACCTTTGAGTCTTCGATTTCCTGTGCCAGTTTCATTCTCATCTTTCTGCGAATCTCTGCTCGCTTCCATTCTTCTTTCTGCTCTTCAGATTGAAGATCCAGACGTGGAACTGGTGTAGGTCTATCATTCTCATCAAGTGCTACCATTGTAAAGTATGCCTGATTAATTAATTCACTCCTTCTGTTAATATCTTCTTTATATGTTTTCACTTCTACTTCCATCGAAGTTCTTCCTACATAATTAAGCTTAGCTTTAATGATAACATGATCTCCCTGATATGCCCCATTCAAAAACTGGAGATTGTCTACAGATGCTGTCGTAACATTCATACGTGAATGTCTCATGGCCACAAGCCCCGCAGCTTCATCAATCCATTGCATCAAAATCCCACCGAAAAGTCGGCCTGCAGAATTCAAATGTGTCGGTCTGATCATGTAAATAGTCTCAATCTGGGATTCCCACTGTTTTCTACTTTCTACATTCATATATCAATTATCTCCTGTCAAAATTCTTATTCGCTGTCTTTCATTATAGCATAACTTTTGCTATACTATAAGTACTTTTAAGTAAGGAGTATATAATTATGAGAAATATAAAGTTAACAATAGAATATGACGGAAGCCGTTATCAGGGATGGACACGCCTTGGCAAAGGTGAATCCAGCAATACCATTTCAAACAAACTTACAGAAGTTCTTTGCAAAATGACTGAAGAAAATGATCTTGAACTTCATTGTGGATGCCGTACGGAAGTAGGTGTTCATGCATATGCTCAGATTGCGAATTTCAAAACAAATAGTACACTGAGTCTTGTAGAAATCAAACGTTATCTGAATCGTTATCTTCCAATGGATATCGCAATCACTGAGGTTGTTGAAGAAACAGAACGTTTCCACGCCCAGTTAAATGCAAAATCCAAAACATACATCTATCGTGTCGCTATTGATGATGTTCCAAGTGTCTTCAACCGTAAATACACATATCATTGTTTCAAGACACCTGATGTCAAGGTGATGCAGCAAGCCGCACTTTCCTTTGTTGGAAAACACGACTTCAAAAACTTTTCTACAGCTAAGAAATCAAAATCGACAGTACGTAATATTTTAAACCTTGAAGTCTATGGTGATCTGGAAGAAATACAGATTACAATTTGTGCCGACGACTTCCTTCATAATATGGCAAGAATCATGATTTGCGGTATTGTTTGGAGTGTTACCGTAAATTCGATATATATGCGTTAAAATTTAAAATTATAACGTACGTTTGATAAAAATGACTAAAAAATACGAAAAATTAATAAAATATTTAAAAATATTTTTCAGTTAGAATAAAAAACTCTTGTATAAAGACGATTTTTGTGGTAAAATAGTACAAAATATATTGTTATACAGAGGTATATTATGGATATAAGATCTGATCGCCCCAATATATTGGGTGATTTGGCAATGCTTGAAAGGAACGTTTACTTACTTAAGCATTTGAGAGGTAAGCTTGAGAAGCTCGCAGTGAAGTGCTCTAAGGCTTCGGTCTACAGTAATGAGCTTGAGCGCCCCATAAAGCCGGAAACGGTTAAGTGCAAGATAAAATCGGTGCCCGAGCGTCCGCAACTCGATAAAAACAACGTTGCTTTTACCCGCAGTAAGTATCTTTTTTTGGGTGCGGTGGGTGCTGCTGCCGTAACGGTGCTGTTCTTCTTCATTGTTCTTTTTAAGCTGAGCTTTTTTACCAAGCCTTTTGCCACAAGTGGATTCTCCGGTAAGGCATTGATCATATTTTTGGGTATATCTGTTTTCCTTTTTGCATGGTCATATGTCTTACGTTTGTTAGAATTGCTCAGATACAAGGAAGAATTGAGTTCATGGGAGAAAGTAAAGCTTCAGATAAATGCTCAGAATGAGCAGGAAGTGCTTCGTTGCCAGGATGAAGAAGCGGCTCTTAACCTTATATATGAAAAAGAACTCAAAAAATATGAGGAGCTGAAGAGTGTATACGTTTTGCGTGAATATGTCAAGAGTCAGCTTTATGAGCTGGCAAAGTCAAAGGTGCAGAATCAGTTATATACTGCCGAAAGACAGCTTGCAAAAGGGTATGCCGTGGCTGGTGAGCTCCCAAAGGATATAAAGGGAATGGATTCGATGCTCATGCTTGAAAGCTACGTTATCAGCGGCAGGGCTACCGATATTGATGATGCGTTTTGTGTTTATAAGCAGGATATAGCTTCGGGCGTTGTGACGGATGACGTTAAGGCTCTTGCATCTGACCGTGAGGGCTACCGCGAGGGAATGAAAGCTGTAGTGGAGTTTATGGATCTTGCAGACAAGGCTGTTGATGAAGCTATTGAAGGCTTGAATCCGTTGTTTGATGAAATAATCGAAAAGTCAGTTTCTTTTGAAGCGCAGAGCGTCAATAACAGCGTGCTTGCTATTGCGTTTGCAAAGAATTATGACGACACAACTGTTGCAAAGCTTAGTGACGAGGTAGTGGCGTCAAACGAATCGATAATCAAAAACTTGAAATGATAAATGAAAAACGGCGTTTGGTTTTTATGATCAAACACCGTTTTTTTGTTAAGTTAAAACACTAAGTAATAAAGGATGACCGCATTTATGATACCAAGACCCATACCTGCAAAGACCTGAAGCGGTGTGTGACCTACAAGCTCTTTGAGCTTTACCTCGGGAAGATCGCGCTTTGCGAGTATCTCAAATGCTTTTACGAGCTCGTTAAGCAAAACTGCCTGCTTGCCTGTTTCGCGCCTTACGCCGGTAGCATCGTGGCAAACGATTATTGCAAGCACGGACGTAACCGCAAATTCAAAAGAGTTAAATCCAAACATCAATGCTGACATTGTCGCAAGCGACGTGACGGTTGCGGAGTGTCCGCTGGGCATGCCGCCGTCACCTATGAGCCTGTTAAATTCTATCTTTTTGTTTATTATCGCATAGATTATGGATTTTACGACCTGTGCAACAGCCCACGATGATACTGCTGTTATTAGTAATTGATTGCTGAATAAATCAAAAAACCATTGCATACGGATGACCTCTTATGTAGATTTGTATTATGATATAATTATACCATAATGAAATGCGTTATCCGCGTTTCTACCTTAAATGGTTCAATAATTACATCAGAGAAGCGTTAGCTTCGTTCATTAATGTAATTATTATACCATAATGAAACGCGTTATCCGCGTTTCTACCTCAAATGGTTCAATAATTACATCGGAGAAGCGTTAGCTTCGTTCATTAATGTAATTATTATACCATAATGAAACGCGTTATCCGCGTTTCTACCTCAAATGGTTCAATAATTACATCAAAGAAGCGTTAGCTTCATTCATTAATGTAATTATTATACCACAGAAACAGGCTTTTTTCAAGATGGTGTTTAAAATAAGTTCATATTAAGTTAATAATAAAAATGCTGTATCAAAAATGAAACAGCATTTTTTATGTCGGGGAAGAACGGTATTATCCGTTTACAACATCGGCAAGTGTTTTTGCAGCCTCAAAGCCCAACTTTTCTTGACCTTTTGCGCTGTAATGTCCGCCGACGTAAGGATTCATATATTCGGGCATATTGTTGAGAGTGGTTGCAATGTCGGTAAGCATTACAAAATCATCATACTCGCTGCAAGCCTCGTCCTGAGCGGAGATGACCTCAAAATCATAATCGTTGTAAGTGAATCTGCCGACGCGTATCATACCGAAAAGCTCAACGCCGATATCCTTTTTGAGTACGTCCATAAGGATTCTCAAGTGCTCCTTATAATATGCCTTTGAGCGCTCTGTGATCGCATCGCTCTCGCCCTGAAGCCACACAAAGAATATTCTTTCGGGCTTTACCTTTTTGATACAGTCACAAGCCTTTGTTTTAAGCACGTTATAAATGCCGCCATCGGGCATCCAATCCGCAATTTCGGTACTGCCCTTAGCAGCATGCACAGCCACAACGCTTCTGCCTGTGAGCTCGGTGTACGTCCTGCAGAAAGAGGGTACGAGGTTTGTGTTGCCATAGCAAGCAGCGCCGATAGCATGTTTTGAAAGCCATGCAAACAGATCAGTATTGTCTGTTATGGGATCACCCTGTGTTAATTCGTAAGTGATATTCTCGCCAACAGGATTTTTGAGTGGGGCAAGCTCGTTTGTGAGCCACTTGTATTCGTAAGCATTATTTACCTCAGCATTTTCTGAGAGGCATTCTGTCTGGCCCTGCATATTGCTTTGGCCTGAAAAGATAATAACGTCCATATTGTGTTTTCCTTTCGATATTTAGTAGGTATGTATATTTTAACATAAGCCGATGAATTTTGCAATGTCATCGGCTAAAAAGGTCAAACTTTTTTCTTGAATTGTATTTGTGATAGTATTACAGCGGCAAACATGAGGATACAACCTGCCCACTCCCAAGGCGTCATGGTTTCGTTAAGTATAATAGCTCCGAATATTACAGCAAAAACCGATTCCGTGCTCAAAAGGATGGATGCAACGGAGAGCTCAAGATATTTTTGTCCCAATATCTGCAAAAAATACGCAACACCCATTGATAAAAAGCCGGTATAAGCTAACGGAAGCCAACATTGAGAGATGGTCTGCCATGTAGGTGTTTCAAAGCACAGCATTAAAACTGTTGAAAGAATTGTGCAAACGAGCGACTGTATGATGTTCAAGCGCAGAGCATCAACGTTCAAGCCGAAAAGCTCTACAAAAATTATCTGAACAGCAAATGCAAAAGCACAGCCTAAAAGCAGCACGTCGCCCATATTTATTTGTGTTACGCCTACACAGGTGAGGCAATACAAGCCTGCAACGGCGAGCAAAACGCATAACGGTATCATCTTTGACGGCTTGCGCTTTATAAATATTCCCAATATCGGCACTATAACTATATACATAGCAGTTAAGAATGCGGATTTACCTGCATCCGTATCCACAAGTCCCATTTGCTGAAGATTACAAGCCAAAAACAGCGGAATACCGCATAAAATACCTGCTTTCCAGAGGTTTTTATCATTCCAGCGGGATAAAAAGGTTTTGCCGTCCTTTTTGAAGCGGTCTGCGATCATGCACATCGGGATCATACCTATCATAGCCAGAGTACATCTGACAGCCTGAAACGTAAACGGACCTATATGGTCCATTCCAACGCTTTGAGCGACGAAAGCAAGCCCCCATATCATAGTGCATAAAAGAAGTAATATTGTGCCTTTGAGTTGTTTTTTCATTATTTCACCAACGTATTTAATTTTATAACCAAGTTATTATACCATACAGAGTGAATTAATGCAAGCGGTTGTGAATAAAAACAGCATCACGCTATTTTATACGTTTTTGTTAAATTCTGAAAACAATAAAAGCACAGAGCTTTTGTCTGTGCTGCAAATCATTCAAAATCGTAATTATTTATGAAATCGTCAAAATCATCCCGTGAGATTTTGCCTTCTTTTAGTTTTTTTACAAGCAATATGTATGGGTGAGTATGATCAAATTCCGGCAATTCCTCGGTGTGGATGATGGTACTGGATGGCCATTGCGTTTGGTGTGTTTGTTTGGTTGAAGACTCATTGGCGTTTGAATTCTCTTTTGTGATGGTGACATCTGCAGTTATCCTGATTCTGTATACCTCGTTTTCGCTCATGGTGATTATCTCCTTAAAACAAAAAAGTGCGCAGCTGAAGCTACGCACTAAAAACATAGCTCCATTTGCTACCACACAAATCGAATCGCAGTCTAACACACAGGCAAAGAGTACGAAGCGGAGCATACATTTTTCCGAATTTAGAAAAAAGTACACTTCGCCTATTAAAGTGCAAGACTAATCAATTTGTGTGGTGAATATATTATACCACTATTTTGAAAAAATAGCAATAGTAATTACTGAAAATGTAAGGCTGATTAAATGCAGTTCGCCTTTAAAACAAAAAAGTGCGCCGACCGTAATCAGCGCACAAAAACGCAAATTCCAGTCGTCGCCAAACAAACATTATACAATATTGAGGTATTGCTACCTTACCAATGAAGTACGGAATTCGCATTTTGTCAAATTCATCTTCATTGGTTAGTTTGAACTAAAAATGGGTATAGTATCCCCATAAGGTTACAAGGTTAATAATATTGTATATAATTTTGTTTGGCTATTTTATTATATCACCTTTTTATGAAAATATCAAGCATTTTTTAATAATATGATGAGAAAACTTATATTGAATGTTATTATGTTTGTTTTTATGATGCATCGAATTACTATTGACAAAAAATCGATTTTGTAATATAATATTAGCGTTGCAGAGTGATTGCAATTGATTTGCGGACGTGGCGGAATTGGCAGACGCGCTGGTTTCAGGTTCCAGTGAAGAGATTCATGTGGGTTCAAGTCCCGTCGTCCGCACCAACGAAAAGAGAACTCTTGATTATCTGGAGTTCTCTTTTTTTATTTCTGTATTCGGTGTGATTATCGGTGAATTATGTTTTGTATTGCAAACGTCTACATATTCTTCGTTATTCATGTATTGCAAGCTCCATTTTATGGGGTTTTCGCAGATGTATTTTATATGTTCTTCGTAATCCTCACGATTCCTTATAACGTGATCAACAAATCGTTTTTGCCAAATAGAGCATCCAATGCGTTTTGAAACGTATCCTTTTAAGTGTTGCACAACTCTTGACATTGTAGGGGCGACCATCGGTCGTCCGTATTCGTCGGCATGAACGACCAATAATAAATGAATATGATCGGGCATGATCACATAACTATCAACCTCTAACGCGGGATATATTGATGGGATATTATTGATTGCTTCATCGACGATATTTCCATAAAAAGTTAAACTTACGTCTTGCGGACGACCAATGGTCGTCCCTACATTTTTCCAAAAATAATTACGACGTTTTGATGCACATATCGTCAAAAAATATCCCCCAGGGGAACTGTAATCATAATGCTTGAGCCGTATATTTTTTCTTTTTGGCAACTCTTTTTCTTTATCCATTTTTATCACCCAATCTATTATAACACAGATAGGATGAGAAAACAACATCTTTTTGTGGAATTTTGTAATATATGTAGGTGTCATTGTATATGGTTGCGGACGACCAATGGTCGTCCCTACTGCGTGGAGGCTTAAGAATAGAGAATAAAACTGTAATTATATCAAATAAATGCTGTAAAACTGCATAAAATATGATTATAATATTGACAAATTTCCGTAAATATGCTATAATTTACTAAATGCTGTGAAGAAAAGAGTAGATCGTTTCCCGCACACAGAGAGTCGGGGTTGGTGTGAGCCGATGGTTGGAGCGATGCGAACATGGTTTCGGAGCTTGGCGGAGGATAAGTCCGCTACGGGTTGCGCCGTTATACGTTATGAGATGACGTTGTATCTTTTAGATTCAGCGTTAATTAGGGTGGTACCGCGGTTATTAATCGCCCCTATTTTTATAATAGTGGCGATTTTTTTATATTTAAAAATACATTTTTGAGAGGACATAAAAATGGCAGATAAGAAATTTTATATTACAACTCCTATCTACTATCCCAGCGATAAGCTCCACATCGGTCATGCATATTGCACAGTTGCTACCGACGCTATCGCAAGGTTTAAGAGATTGACAGGACACGACACTTTCTTCTTGACGGGCACGGACGAGCACGGTCAGAAGATAGAGAAGATCGCAACCGAAAAGGGTGTAACTCCCCAGCAGTACGTTGACAATATCGTTGTTGGCATCAAGGATCTTTGGAAGCTTCTTGATATTTCATACGATAAGTTCATAAGAACTACTGATGAAGAACACGTTGCAACAGTACAAAAAATATTCAAGCAGCTCTACGATCAGGGCGATATCTACAAGGGTGAGTATGAGGGCTGGTATTGTACTCCCTGCGAGTCCTTCTGGACAGAAACTCAACTTGTAGACGGTAAGTGTCCCGACTGCGGACGCCCCGTAGAAAAGGCAAAGGATGAGAGCTACTTCCTTAAGCTTTCAAAGTATGCCGATAGACTTATTGAATATATTGAAGCGCACGATGAGTTTATTCAGCCTCCGTCAAGAAAGAATGAGATGCTCAACAACTTCTTAAGACCCGGTCTTCAGGATCTTTGCGTTTCAAGAACATCTTTCAAGTGGGGTATTCCCGTAACGTTTGACGATAAGCACGTTGTTTACGTTTGGCTTGACGCACTTACAAACTATATCACAGCTCTCGGTTACGATTCCGACAATACAACGCTTTACGACAAGTATTGGCCCGCTGATGTTCATATCGTTGGTAAGGAGATAATCAGATTCCACACGATTATTTGGCCTATCATTTTGATGGCACTCGGTCTTGAGCTTCCCAAGCAGGTATTCGGTCACGGTTGGCTCGTGTTTGACGGTGACAAGATGTCAAAGTCCAAGGGTAACGTTGTTGACCCCGTAATGCTTATAGACAGATACGGCGCAGATGCTATAAGATACTTCCTTTTGAGAGAAATTACTTTTGGTTCTGACGGTCAGTTCTCAAACGAGGCTCTCGTTAACAGAATTAATTCCGACCTTGCTAACGATTTTGGTAATCTCCTTTCAAGAACCGTTGCAATGATCGAGAAGTATTTTGGTGGAATCGTGCAGGAAAATTCAGCATACGACGAGGAAAAGGACGCAGAGTTTATTGCTATGGTAAAGGCACTTCCCGCTACTGTTGAGGCTGATATGAATGCATTGCAGATCAATACAGCACTTGAGCACATCTGGGCGGTTATAAGCCGTGCTAACAAGTATATAGACGAGAACGCTCCCTGGGTACTCGCAAAGGATGAGGCAAACAACGCTCGTCTTGGTACAGTGCTCTATAACCTTGCAGAGGTTTTGCGCTATGCTGCGGTAATTTTGAAGCCGTTCCTTACACACGTTTCAGATAAGGTGTTTGCACAGCTCGGCATTGAAGACGAAGCTCTTATGACTTGGGATAGCCTCTTTACTTACGGCGGACTCAAGGCAGGCACAAAGGTTCAAAAGGGTGAGGCTATTTTCCCCAGAATCGACGTTAAAAAGGAGCTTGACGAGCTTGAAGCTATAAAGCAGGCTAACATGGCTGCTGCCGCTGCAAAGGCAAAAGAAGCTGAGGAAGCCGCAAAGAAGGCTGAAGAACCCGTTGAGGACGTACCACTTAAGGCTGAGATAACGATTGATGACGTTGACAAGATCGACCTCAGAGTTGGTGAGATCATAGAAGCTAAAAAGGCGGAGAAATCCAAAAAACTCCTTATTTTCAAGGTTAAGTGCGGTGCAACTGAAAGACAGATTGTTTCGGGCATTGCAAAGCATTTTACACCCGAAGAAATGGTTGGCAAGAAGGTTATTTTCGTAGCAAACTTAAAGCCCGCAACTTTAGCTGGCAATCTCTCAGAGGGCATGATTCTTGCCGCTGAGGATAAGGACGGTAACCTTGCTATGCTCACGATCGATAAGGATCTTCCCGCAGGAAGTACAGTATCATAATGACGGATTACGGTATATTTGATTCACACGTCCACTTGGACGACGAAAGATACAACGACGACAGGGAAGAGCTGATACAGGCCCTTCCCGGTCTTGGCGTTAAGAGGGTCGTAAATATCGGCGCTGATATGAAGACGTCGCAAAATACGGTTGATCTTGCCAATAAGTACGATTACATTTTTGGTGCAGTTGGTGTTCATCCGCACGACAGCATTGAAATGCTTGATGAGGATATCGATACTTTGGCTAAAATGTATAACGATAATAAGAAGATCGTTGCTATAGGCGAGATCGGGCTTGATTATTATTACGACAGCTCACCGAGGGACGTCCAAAGAAAACGCTTTTCTGACCAGATGGCACTTGCTAAAGATTTGTCAGCTCCCGTGGTGCTTCATATAAGGGATGCTTATGAGGATGCGCTTGAAATAATGAAATTTTACGGTAAAATGCCTAAGAACGGTGTTGTGCACTGCTTTAGCGGAAGTGTGGAATTTGCAAGAGAGGTGCTTAAACTGGGATATAAGGTAGGTATTGGCGGAGTTTTGACGTTCTCAAATGCAAAAAAGCTCGTAAGTGTTGCTCAAGAGGTATCGATGGATGATATTTTGATTGAGACCGACTGTCCGTATATGGCGCCGACGCCATTCAGAGGGCAACGAAACGATCCGTCAAAGGTTTTGTACGTAGCTCGTAAGATTAGCGAATTAAAGGGAATTTCAGAGGATGAAGTTATAAAAATTACGTGGAATAACGCTAATTCTTTCTTTGGAATTTTAGATTGACTTGGATTTTGCGAATAAATATTTAATTATAAAACAACGTAGGATATATTATGTCTGATAAAAACATTTATAAATTGACCTCGCCGAGCGTTGCTATCGATATAATGCAGCGTCACGGCTTTCACACTATGAAGGCGTTTGGTCAGAACTTTTTGTGTGATGAGCATTACGTTTGCGGAATTGTTGATGCGGCTGAAATTACAAAGGATGACGTTGTGATCGAGATCGGCCCGGGCATTGGCACGCTTACACAGCTTATGTGCGAGCGCGCAAAGCACGTTATAGCCATCGAGATCGACAAAAAGCTGATTCCGATACTTGGCGAGACCTTGGGCGCTTATGACAATTTTACCGTGGTAAATGAGGATGTTCTCAAGGCTGATATCAAAGGGATCATCAATCGCTATTCGCCCTCCAGAGCCGTTAAAGTGGTGAGTAACCTACCTTACTATATTACAACGCCTGTAATCATGCGTTTCCTTGAGGAGGACATAAAATTCTCGTCAATGGTGCTCATGATACAGCTTGAGGTTGCTGACAGGTTATCAGCGCCTGCAGGCAATAAGGACTATGGAGTTGTGTCCATAATGCTTCAATGCGCGTACGACATTGAGTTTATGCTAAAGGTTCCTGCAAGCGTTTTTGTGCCGCGCCCACAGGTGAATTCCGGTGTAGTACGCATGACACCGAAAGAAAAACGCCTCACAGCGCGTGATAACGAATTGTTTAAGGCAATAGTAAAGGGTGCGTTTGCGCAAAGAAGAAAAACGTTGCTGAATTCGTTGTCATCAGTCAAAGAACTTGGCGGAATGTCAAAGGATGCCATAACTGCAATTTTGCAGTCACAAGGTATAGCGCCGACAGAAAGATGCGAAAACCTCACTATTGAGCAGTTTGTAGCGCTTAGCGACGCAATAAGTGCCGAAAGAGGCTGAAACGTATTAAAAGACGTACATTTCTTCGCAAAACAATGATTTTGCGAAGAAATGTTTTTATATATCACTTCTTCTCTTATTTAATAATATTTACGTAAAAAATAAAAAATGCAGGCAAAAATCACCTGCATTTTATCTGTTATAAAATGTAATTCTCTATAAACGCAGCAACTCCGTCGTCATCGTTTGACGGTGCAACGTATTTTGCCACTGCCTTTACTTCGTCTATTGCATTGCCCATTGCAACGCCTATTCCCACAGACTCTATCATTGACTTGTCGTTAACATCGTCGCCGAATGCTGCGACCTGTGAAAGGCTGATTCCAAGATGCTCGCAAAGCTTTGTGATTGCAACCTTTTTGTCGGCATTTCTCGCGGCGAATCTGTGCCAATGCGAATCCCTGTAACTCAAAGTTTCGCACTCGGGAAATTTTTCTGCAATGATGTTCACTAAACTGTGGTCAAATAACTGCGCAGTTACCTTATATGTTGGCAGATGAAATTCGGCAAAATCGGTGTATATTACGTCCTCGTACCCCTTTTCCCTTGGCGGTTCCTTGCTGTTCCAATAATGAGCGTCGTCCGTTTCGGTCGTTATTTCGCAGGTATTGTTTGTAAGTCTTAAGCATTCTTTTATGATTTTTGCGGAAGTTTCGGCAGAAAGTTGTTTTTTGAATATTGGCTCACCGTGATACTTTACTAACGATCCGCCGTTTGAAATAACGATATCGGGGTTTACAAGCTCGATGAATTCAGTTGCGTTTCGCTCTGCCCTTGCAGTTGCAAAAGCAACTAAAATACCGTTTTTTCGGCATTTTTTGAGCGTATCGGCAGATCTTTGGCTGATAGTGTGATCACTTGTTTTGAGCGTGCCGTCAAGGTCGGTTATAATTAGCTTACAGTTTAATTTATTTTTCATTTATTCTCTTTAGTTCCTCTGATGTTCCTTATATTTTCCGTTAAAATTCGCTTTACTTCTCTTATAAAAAGTTATACCGCCCGAAATTGGACGGTATATTTTGTAATTATCAGTTGATATGAAGCTCTATTGTCTGCATTGCCTTTTCTATGAGTGCTTCGCAGTCGAGCAGGCTTTCTGCCTCAAGCACCTTTTCGAGCTGGGGCTTTGTTGCGGGATGCTTGGGCTGGAATACCGTACAGCAGTCCTCAAACGGCTGTATGGATATATCGTGTGTGCCGATCTTCATTGCAATGTCGATTATCTCCTGCTTGTCCATGCAGATAAGCGGACGAAGCACGGGCAAAGTTGTAGCATTATTTGTAACGGTAAGACCTTCAATGGTCTGGCTGGCAACCTGTCCGAGGCTCTCACCTGTGAATATTGCCTTACAGTTGTTTTCCTTGGCAACTCTGTCTGCTATCTTCATCATAAAGCGTCTTGTGAGGATGGTCATTAACTCCTCGGGGCACTTTTCGTGGATCTCGCGCTGAATGTCTGTGAGTGAAACAACGAACATTCTTGTTTTGCCGCAGTAGGGCTTAACAGCCTTTAAGAGGTCAATTACCTTTTCCTTGGCTCTGTCGGACGTGTAGGGATAGCTGTGGAAATGTATCGCCTCGATATCAATACCGCGCTTAGCGGCAAAATAAGCGGCTACAGGGCTATCTATACCGCCTGAGAGAAGCAAGAGACCCTTGCCTGCGGAGCTTACGGGCATACCGCCGAGGCACTTAACGTTGCGCTCGATGATGAACGTTTCATCTCTGATCTCAAGGCTGATGACCATTTCGGGCTCGTGCACGTCAACAACGAGTGTATCCGGATAAGCATCAAGCAATACTCCGCCCAAGTGACGGGATGCATCTATTGAGCCCATCGGGAAAAGCTTGTTTGTGCGCTTTGTTTCGAGCTTGAATTTGATCGTGGGCTTGCCTATCTCATTGATCATGTTGCCGGCGATTTCAATTATCTTCTTTTCGATTTCCTCCATTTCGGAAGGGATCTTACAAGCGACTGAAATGGACGTAAGACCGAATACGTTTTTGATTGCGTTAATGATATCGTCCTCTGTCTGTGTTTCGGACGTGATGTAGAATCTGCCGACTTCCTTGCGGATCTCAACGCCGTCAAGATCACTCAAAGCGCGACGAATATTGTTCAAAAGTGTTCTTTCAAAGAAAGGTCTGTTTTGGCCCTTAAGGAATATTTCACCGTATTTTGCTATAAGTATTGAATTCATATATTTCTCCTTTGTATTATTTTTGTGCATATTTGTTAAGCTCGTCTATTGACTCGCGATAACATTTGATTAAGTGTTCAACTTCGCTTGCAGTTGTGTCAAGCGAAAGACTGATCCTAATAACGCCCTCGGCAACGTCGGGCGTTGTACCTCTTGCCTTTAACACATGGCTCATATTACGCTTGTGTGACGAGCAGGCAGAGCCCGTGCTGACGTAAATATCCTTGGATTCAAGTGTGTGGAGCAGCACCTCTCCCCTTACGTTTTTTGCGGAAACGCTTATAATATGCGGTGCGCAATGCTCTCTGTCGCACATTATAGAAACGTCATTCATAGCCTCAAAAGCATCAAAAAGCTTATTGTGAAGATCGCTAAGCTTGTCGAATCCGCCTTTTGATATGAGTTTTCTGTTGTGTGCTACGGCTGCGGCAAATGCGGCAATTCCGGGTACGTTTTCAGTTCCGTTTCTGAGGCCTTTTTCTTGTCCGCCGCCATAATTGATATTGTCAATATTAACGCCGTCCGCAACGTATAGCGCGCCCGTGCCCTTAAAGCCGTGGACCTTATGTGCGCTGAATGATGCAAGAGAAACCCCTGCGCGCTTTAAGTTGAGCGGTATTTTGAGGTAGGATTGAACGCAGTCCACGTGGAATGAGCAACGCGGTGAAGTCTTTTTGATGATTGCACCGACCTCATCTATAGGCTGAATGGAGCCTATTTCGTTATTGACGTGAGCCATGCTTACAAGCACCGTTTTGGGTGTGAGGCATTCCTTGAGCTGTGAAAGGTCGATAATGCCGTTTGAATCAACGTCAAGGTAAGTAACGCTCCAGCCGTGAGATTCAAGGAATTCAAATGCGTTCAAAACCGACGGATGCTCTGTTTTTGTCGTAACGATATGCTTGCCTATACTTTGCTTTCTGTAGGCAGTACCGATTATTGCGATATTGTTTGACTCTGTGCCGCCCGAAGTAAAATATATACTCTTTTCGTCGCATCCGAGCGAGGCTGCAATGGTCTTTCTTGATGATTTTAATATGTTTTCAGCCAAAATGCCCAATTTATGAAGCGAAGAAGGGTTACCGTAGACCTCTGCGGCATTCTTTACAGCCTCAACCGCATCGTCGCATGGCTTGGTGGTTGCTGAATTGTCAAAATAATACAAGCTCATTTCTCCTTTGCAATAACGATATTGTCGGGATTAAAAAGCTTCATATATTCAAGAAGCTGATCATCGGGCTCAAAAACAACTGCAACCTTTTTTTCTTCCTTTATGAATACCATGTAGTATAAATGCTCGCCTCTGTTGAGAAACAAATTTGCTTTTTTTACTTCTTTATCTTCAAAGTATACCTGGAAGCCGTCATCCGTGATGGGGCGCATTTCGAGGATCGCCGTAACGTCCAAGGAAACTATCCTTTTGCGCTTTTTTTCGTTGGTGATTCTTGCGATATCGAGAGTACCGTTTGTGAGTGTGTAATCGTATTCGACCCTTACTCTCTGTGCGAGCGAATAGAACATTGCACAAAGAAAGCCTGCGATAACTGCAAGTATCAAAAGGATCGGATCCATTATTCCTCCTGATAATAACACCAAAAACGAGCAAATACCGCAAATAACGCAAAGTACCATATAAATTGCATAGATAGTGTTTGAACTTGACGTAGGGTTATTCACTGACATTTCATAAAAAACGTCTTTTTTTACTTTCATTGACAGACGCTTGTGAAGATCGTCCGCCTTAAAAAATTCTTCGGGCATGATTTATCCTCCTGAATGGATTTTTGACTACTTATACTTCTAACATCATTATTATAACATAAAATTGTAAACAATTCATTAACAAACGGCAAGAATTTATAAAATTTATATAAAATAGCATTATTTTGAGGTGTAAAGTAAAAAAATCATTTGCTTTTTTGCCCAAAATTTGGTATAATATAATAAAGATAATTAGGAGGTTATTTCTATGATAGTTTGTCAGAATTGTGGCACTAAAAATAATGATAATTTTAATTGTTGTTATAACTGCGGCACTCCTCTACCTAAGAATGCTCCCGCAAAGGAAGTAAAGGAAGAATCCGAGGAGAAAAAACCAAGAATAATGCCGTTGGTTTATGACGATGATGAAGTTGAAGAAATCGAAGAAATAGAAGATGTTGAAGAAGCTGAAGCTCTTGATGAAGATATAGCTCTTGAATCTGAGGATGATGCTCAGGAGTATTCGGAAGAAGCCTATGAGCAGGAAGAATACGCAGAGCCTGTTGAAGAAGAAGACACCGATGGAGCATTCTATACCCCAACTTACGTTGCTCCCAGACCTAAAGCTTCTGCACCCAAAAAGAATAAGCCTGCTCAGCAGAAGGATGCAAGATTTGAGATAAACATTTCAAAGCTCATTAAGTGGCTTGTGTTGATACTGCTTGCATTGATGTGCTTCTTTGGTGTAAAGGCACTTTTGAATAAGCTTTTTGGTGGAACACCCGGCACAAATCCCTCCCCCACACCGCCTGCATCATCAGCACCGCTCAATACGTCGGACTTTGATACCGAGGCTCACGTTTTCAGCGAATATGACAGCGACTCAAACAAGATTTTTACTATTGAGATATTTACAACGGGTGCAAAGGTTGCGGTTCTTAATAATGAGTATGACGTTGTTGACGGCAAGGTAACTGTTTCTGTTTCGGAGCTTGACGTTTACAGAATGTATAGACCGTCAGACGTTCAAGCGGGACAAACCTTCGATACTAAAATGCCGATAGTTGTAATGAAGCAGGGCTATCAGGACTACACCTATGAAGTAACTATAAACGGTGTTGCAACACCTATGGCGCCTTATGAGCTCTTGTCCCCCTCTGCAGAAAGAGTTAATATTTACTCCACCAACACAACGATATCCTTTAAGGTTGATACTGCAAGTAAGGTATTTATCAATAACCAGGATTATACACAGATGGGTCTTGACGCTTCTACAGGTGTGTTTAGCCTCACACTCACAACTGCAATTGCCGAAGAACCTCACAGATATAAGGTTAAGATAGAAACTCCCGGATATATGACAAGAGAGATCGTATTTGAGCTTACAAGAACTCAGTCATGGGATCCCGATGCTGAACCTACGATTGAAATGGATCAGAACATATGGACTGCTGATGATAACGCACTTGTTACGGTAAGAGGTACGTTCATGGGTAATCCCGACGATCTTGTGTTCATTGACAGATACCAGAAATCAAACACTGTTGGTGTTGAGGTCGTTTCACTCACATTCAGCGACACCGGTGACGGTAGATTTGAGGCTGTGCTTAAGTGCAATAAGCTCGGTTGGATAGACGTTTCTGTTGAATGCAGTACAAATCTTGATTATACTGATTCCATACTTGTTCAGTGCTTGTCAAGTACATTGGGTGGATTTGACAAATATGCAACTTCTTGTAAGGACGTTCTTGATAATTACAACAGATTAGGATCTTATAATGGCGACAGATTCGTAACCTACGGCAGTAAGTACGCTATTATAACCGAAATAGTTGAAACTGAAAACGGTTACGCCTTCTATGCAACACTTAACGGTGGAACTGAAGATCAGCGCATCTACGTTGAAACATGTAAGGATGCGTTCACCTATGAGGTTGGCAGAAAGGTTGTTGTTCACGGTAACTTGTGCGGTAATAAGGATGGAGTTCCGAGATTTATTGCTGTAAGAGTTGCTGCAAAGTAAATAAAAGTAAACGGCGGGTCACATTGGCGTGATACTCTTAACGGAGTATCACGCCAGTTCTATTCGCCTGCGGCGAGTTCTATTGCTACGCAGTGTTATTCGACTTTCAGCCGAGTGTTATTTGCTTCGCAAGTTACGGGCGAATAGAATATCACTGAAGCCGCAAGGCTTCAATATCACTTTCGCAAGGCGGAAATATACACTTATCAGACAAAAAGAAAGAGAAGACTCGTTAATATACGAATCTTCTCTTTTCTGTTGTTAGTGGGTTTGGGCTACCGCCCAAGTGCATTTGTAATACAAATGCGAAACCGGCGCGATAAAAACAAAAAGAGAGAGTAATGCGGAAGTGAAAATCCGTAATACTCTCTCTTTTGTTGCTTTGTGAAGTTTTTATACAGTATTATTGATTACTTAACAATAACCTTTACAAATACTTTCTTACCCTTCTTGAGTATGAATTCGTTATTTGTGAGGTCTGCATCCTGAATGCTGTATGCATAGTCTGTAACCTTAACGTCGTTAAGTGTTATACCGCCCTGCTGGATAAGCCTTCTGCCCTCGCTCTTGGATGCTGCAATACCTGCTACAACGAGCATGTCCATAATGCCTCTTGAAGCATTGAACTGATCAGCTGTGATCTCAACGGAAGGAATGTTCTCATTGTTTACACCGCCGCCAAAAAGCGCCTGAGCAGCAGCCTGAGCTTTTGCAGCTTCTTCTTCGCCGTGGATGAGCTTTGTGATCTCATAAGCAAGGCGAGCTTTAGCAGCGTTCATACGCTCGTCAAGGTGAGCTGTGAGCTCGTTGATCTCCTCAATGGGCATGAACGTGAGTAAGAGCATACACTTTTTAACGTCAGCATCGTCGATATTTCTCCAGTACTGGTAGAAATCGTAGGGGGACGTCTTTTCAGCAGAAAGCCATACAGCGCCGGACTGCGTCTTACCCATCTTTTTACCCTCGGAGTTAGTAAGGAGCTTGAAAGTCATACCGTAAGCCTGCTTGTTTTCCTTACGACGGATGAGATCGGTACCTGCAAGGATGTTTGACCACTGGTCGTCACCGCCCAGCTCAAGCTTAGCGCCGTACTTCTGGTTGAGCACGAGGAAATCGTAGCCCTGCATGAGCATATAGTTAAATTCAAGGAAAGTAAGGCCTTTTTCAAGTCTTTGCTTGAAGCACTCAGCTGTGAGCATCTTGTTTACCGAGAAGCAAGCACCGATATCTCTCAAGAAGTCGATATAATTGAGGTTTGTGAGCCAATCGGCGTTATTTACCATTATAGCCTTGCCGTCGGAGAAATCAATGAGTCTTGACATCTGCTTAACAAAGCAATCTGCGTTATGAGCAATGGTTTCCTTTGTCATCATGCTTCTCATATCGTTTCTGCCGGAAGGATCACCAACCATTGCTGTGCCGCCGCCGATGAGAGCAATGGGTCTGTGACCTGCCTGCTGCATGTGAGCCATTACCATCATTTGTATATAATGACCAACGTGAAGGCTGTCAGCCGTGGGGTCAAAACCAATGTAGAATGTAACGGATTCATTAGCGAGGAGGTCTCTTATCTCCTGCTCGTGTGTTGTCTGCGCGATGTATCCGCGCTCAAGCAGAGTATCGTAAACGTTTTTCATATAATATATCCTTTGAATGTAATAATATTTTAATCAGCAAATATGCATAACATTATAATTATACCATATTTGCAAGAAAATTTCAACAGTAATTTGATTATTTGTACTTCTTTTTGCCGTAGAAACGCGAAGCACTCTTTCTCTTTGTGCCAAGATAGCGTTTGCGGGCAAGCCTTTGCTTGTTGATAGTGTTAAATATGGAAATAATAAACACAAAAGCGGCGATGATCAGCCCGATTATAAGTGCGGTATAAATACCCGAAGACCAATCGATAGCTATATACCATGCAGATTGCTTTTTGGGAGGTATGGGATCGTAGCCTTCGATAGTGTTGCCTGCATACAGAGTTACGGTATCAAGATATACTGAATTGTAATAGATGTCCATTGTACCCACAACGTCACCTTTTAATATGGTGGCTTTTGGTGAAAGATAAGTATGGAACAGATCATCTTCGGTAGGTACATAAAAGCTTGAGTTCATTTTGATAACGTGATTGAACAGATCAAGCTCATCAATGCGTGAAACTCTTGTGCCGCCGGAATCTGCAACAACGTTCAGATACGTGTTGCAGTCGTCCATTGCGTTTTTTACTTTATATTCAGCAACCTTTTGTCCGCTTTGCACGTAAGTGTGAACTACGTAATTTTTGAATGCATAGTCAAGTAAATTGATTATGTCGGTAAATGCATTGTGCTTATTTGTACCTAAAACAACAGCTACAACCTGTATACCGTTGTATTCACCGTATGCCGAGATAGCGGCATAATCCTGAGTTACAACAGGATTTGGAACACCGTCGTTAAAATCTTCTTCGTGGAAAGTTCTTGTTCCGTGGCCTGCAATAAGTCCTTTGCAGTTTGGATAAAAGTATTGACTGTTGGTATCGATAAGCTCATTTTGGCTTGTCCATACGTCAGCAGGAGTAGTAACAGAGCCTGTAGTATCGGTTGAAGGCTTCCAATACTTTTTTGTACTTATGCGCGATATCTCTCTTAAGAATTCATATTTGAGGTATTCCTTTGATATTCTGGCAACGTCATACGTTGTTGAGAACGAAACGTTGTCACACTTTACACCGGTAGGATTTACAAAATGCGTATTCTTTAAGCCGATAAGGCTGAGCTTATGATTCATCATATCAACAAAATGATCAATAGCATCTTTATCGTATTTTTGATATGAATCCTTTACTCCACCGAGATCCTTTCTGCCTATGTATACTGCTATTGCCATAGCGGCATCGTCAGCATCGCAAACTATCATGGCTGTAATGAGGTCGGGCAGAGATATAATTTGCCCGTAAGTAAGACCTGCTGAGTTGTATTCACCTTCAAATGCGCTAATTTCAGAACCCAGTTCAACCATTTCGGTGCGAAGCGGTATGAAATCTGCGGCATTATCAGCATTTTCAACAGCTAATATCGCGGTCATAAGTTTTGCGACTGTTACGGGGTACTTCTTCTCTGCTGAATTATGAGAAATAATCTCCTCACCAGTGTTTACGGAGTAAAGAATTGCCGATTCGGACAACAATTCGGGCATTGGTGCCAGCTGAACCTTTGCTTCGGTTGGCATTGGAATGATGACTGATACTAAAAGAACTATTGTTGCAGTTAAATATAGAATTGTATTTTTTATTTTATTTGTTTTTTTCATATATGTTGATCCCGTTTTGCGGTAGTATTTTTCGTAATTATAATAATTATAACACAAATTTGCGCTATGAGTTGAATATAATAAATAAATTTTTTGTAAACGTATATTTTGTTTTGTACTGCACAAAATATGATTGCAGCCGCGAGCGAGCATTTAATTTTGCGGTTCGACGGTGCAATAAATATCGGAAGGGATAAAAATATGGCAAACCTTACAAATAAAGAGCTTGCGGCTATTAAGGATCAGATGACAGCCGAGCAGACGTTGATATGCAAATACAGCGTGTATGCAAAGACTATAAATGATGAGCATCTCAGTTGCAAATGCAAAGAAATTGCTCAGAAGCATCAGGAACATTACAATAAGTTGATGTCGATGCTTAGCTGAAAGCGTGATTTATTACAACAGAAAGGAATGCCTTGCGGCATTGTAAATTATGAACACGACCTACTCTGATAAAGAAAAGATTGCGGACGCTCTTATGACGCAAAAATTTGTTACGGGCAATTACAACTCATTTGCTAATGAGTGTGCACATCCCGAGGTAAAAAGGCTTGCACTTGAGCTTTTGAGTGACGAGCATGCTATCCAGCACGAAATTTTTACAGAAATGCAGAATCACGGCTGGTATGAGGTAAAGGCTGCTACCGAAGCGGCAATTCAGCAGGCAAAAACACAGCTTGAGAATTCTTGCTGCTAAAAGCTGCGCACGAGAAGCACGTTATATATGCTTCTCGTTTACATAATCCTTTACTATCTGTCGGGCGGTAGCTGCATCTGCTTTGATGCGCTCTGACAGATCCTTTGTGGATGAGAATCTTATCTCATCCCTTATTTTTTTTACAAAAACGACCGTTACGTATTGATCGTAAATATCTTCGGAAAAATCAAATAAAAATGTTTCGAGAGTACGCGTAGGATTGTCGTAGGTTGGGTTTTTTCCGATATTTGTAACGGACGGATAGCTTTTGCCGTCAACGTAAGCTATGGTAGCATAAACACCGTCGGACGGAATGCATTTGCTTTCGTCCGGTATTAAATTAGCAGTCGGAAAGCCGAGCTTTGTACCACGGTTAAAGCCGTGAGAAACGGTTGAGCCCACTATGTATTCATAGCCGAGATATTTGTTTGCGGCAGCTACTTCACCGCTTGATATGAGCGAGCGGATAAGAGTGCTGCTTACGCTTTTACCTTCAATGGTGTAATTGTCAAAAACTACGACCTCAACACCGTGGGGCAATAGTTTTTGCCTTAAGTATTCGCCGTTACCTTTTTTATCCTTACCGAAAGTGTAATTGTATCCGCATACAACTGCTTTTACAGGTAACGACAGAATATAATTCTCTATGAATGAATCTGCTGTTGTTTGTGCTGTTTCCTCATCAAAGGCGGTCAACAATAGCTGTGTGATACCGCAATCGGCGGCAAGCATGGCTTTTTCTCTGGTCGTGGTCAAAAGAAGTGGCACAGTCTTCCCTTTTATGAAGGCAAGCGGATGATCTGAAAACGTCATCATAGTTGGGGCTGCGTTATGGCGGGCTGCCAACTCCACCGTTTTTGCGAGGATCTGCCTGTGCCCTTGATGAATGCCGTCAAACATACCCAAAGCAAGCACTATTGGCATTTCGTTGCTTATATCATTGTGAGTACATATACCTATACTTTTTGTGTTTGTAAGATTAGATAACGTCATCATTGTGCAATTACCTTAGTCGGTTGGAACACGTCGTTTGAGCGCTCGTCCTTTATGATCTTTGCAAGGCAAATGAGCTCGCCGTCAACCGTTATGCGATACGTATCCTCTTTATTGATATTATCGGGGAGCTTTGCGGCTTTTGAGAGCGGCACGTAATTGCCGAAAATAAGCTTTTTAGCCCACTCTGTGCTGTATTCTGCACATTTGATATGCCCTAACGCCTTGTTAACGTCGCAAAAGAGCTCGTCAAATCTTTGGCTTTTGAATAATTCCTCTACTTGCTCGATGGTAATTGAGTTATCGATATCAAAATCGCCGCATTTTGTTCTGACAAGCATAGAAAGGCAGGCACAACTGCCCAATCTTCTTCCTATATCCCTTGCAAGTGAACGGATATACGTACCCTTACTGCATTTAACGTGAACGGTAACTCTGTTTGGTGCTGTTCGCGCAAGCAAAGTAATAGACTCTATAAATACGTTTCTTGACGGTATTTCTACCTGTACGGATTCTCTTGCAAGCTCGTAAGCCTTTTTGCCGTTTATCTTGATTGCAGAATAAGTAGGCGGAACTTGTGTTATTTCTCCCAAAAACTCGGGCAAAACGGATAGAATATCATCATTTGTGGGATAAACGTCGGAAGTATTTACAACGTTGCCCTCCGTATCGCAGGAATCGGTTTCGATACCAAAGAGTATTTCGCCCGTATATTCCTTTTCTTCTGCAAGAAAATATTCCGCGAGCTTAGTGTATCTGCCCACAACTATGGGCAAGACTCCCGCCGCGTTGGGGTCAAGTGTACCCGTATGGCCAACGTGCTGAGAGCCTGTGATTCTTTTTACTGCCGCGACAGCCGTGCCGGATGTCATCATTGGCGGCTTTAATAGATTGATTATTCCGTTCAACTGATATACTCCGATACTTTCTTGACTATCAATTCCTCTACTTCGGGGATCTTTCCTTCAATACTGCAACCTGCTGCGGCAACGTGACCGCCTCCGCCATAAAGCTGAGCTATCTGGCTGACGTCAACGTTACTGTTAGAGCGCAAGCTTATCTTTACAAGCTTACCGTCGGTGGTATCCCTCAAAAGAATTGCAACCTCAACGCCCTTGATATCTCTTATTGTACCTACAAAGCCCTCGGAATCCTCAGACGTTGTGCCCGTTTGCTCGTACATTGCTTTTGTTACGTTAATTACTGCTATCTTACCGTTTGCGTACAGTTTGAGAGAATCGTATGCAAGGGCGGTAAGCTTAAGCTTGCCATATGATGTAGTGCGGAATTTCTGACAAAGCTGAGCAACCTCAACGCCGTAATCCAAAAGCTCGCCTGCAACGTAATGGGCTCTTTTGTCTGTGTTGGAGTATGAAAAATGCCCCGAATCCATCATTATTGCAACGTAAAGCAAGCTGGCAACGTATTTGTTGAGCTCAACGTTAAGTGCGCGATACATTTCGTATATAATAACGCCTGCCGCGCAAGCGTCACCGTCCACGATGTTGATATCGCCAAACATGGGATTTGTTGAGTGATGGTCAATATTGATTATTCTGCGTGCGTTGTTGCAGACCCATTCAACCTTACCTGCTCTGTCCCTTCCGCCACAATCAATGAAGATTACGAGGTCGTATTCGGGTGCAGTCTGCTCGGTGCATGGATTGAATGTGGTATCGCCCGCCATAAATTCCAAAAAAGAAGGACACCCTTGCTCGTTGTAGAGGTGGGCATCCTTGCCTGTAGCCTTGATAAGCTCTCTAATGGCAAGTGCGCTGCAAGTGCAATCACCGTCCGGATTGATGTGAGTTATAATGGCTATATTGTTGGCGGTCCTTATATCGTCAAGAGCCGCCTGAAAAAGAACTTTTGGATCCGTCATTTTGTCACCATGTTATTCTTCATCACTTGCGCTGTTGGAGCCTGTGTTGAGCTCGTCAAGCTTTTTCTGGATATATGCGGCATACTCCATTGATGAGTCGCTTATAAAAGTGATCTCGGGAGCGATCTTTGTACGCATTATCTTAGCAAGACGGGATCTCAAAAAGCCCTTTGCGCTGTTAAGTCCTTCTATTGCGGACTTCTTTTCTTCTTCTGTGCCAAGCGTAGAAATATATACGCGCGCATACTTGAGGTCATGTGCAACCTCTACTCTTACAACTGAGGTAAGCTTTGATACACGAGGGTCTTTAACCTCATCGTGTATCAAAGTACCGAGATATTCAAGTATCTGCTGCTGCATGCGCTCAAGCTTCATGCTGTGGCTAACTTTATTCTTCATTTATTGTATTATTTCCTTTCAACTTCTTCCATGGCGTAAGCTTCAAGAACGTCGTATTCCTTAAGGTCGTTGTAGTTACGAACACAGATACCGCATTCATAACCCTCAGCTACTTCCTTAACGTCATCCTTGAAACGCTTGAGGGATTCCATTTCGCCGTCAAATATAACGATGCCCTCTCTGAGCACACGGATCTTGTCGTGTCTTAATATCTTACCCTTTGTAACGAATGAACCTGCAACAGTGCCAACGCCTGAAACCTTGAACGTCATTCTTACTTCGGCTCTGCCGTGGATAACTTCCTTATAAACAGGAGCAAGCATACCCTTCATAGCGGCTGTGATATCGTCGATAGCGTTATAGATGATGCTGTAATACTTGATATCAACACCCTGAGCTGTTGCGATATCCTCAACGTGACCGATAGCTCTTACGTTAAAGCCTATGATAATTGCGTTTGAAGCCTTAGCAAGTGAAACGTCCGCTTCTGTGATGGCACCTGCCGCACCGTGGATGCAAGTAACCTTGACTTCCTCGTTGCTGAGCTTTTCAAGTGACTGCTTAACGGCTTCAACAGAGCCCTGAACGTCAGCCTTGATGATGAGATTCAACGTCTTCATTTCGCCTTCCTTGATCTGGCTGAACAAATCGTCAAGAGAAACGCTCTTTGTAGCGCGAAGTGTTGCT
>SVGF01000015.1 GCA_015056475.1 Clostridiales bacterium | reverse complement strand
CAAAGAGTGATATGATTGCTATCGCAATCGTGATATTGAAGCCTTGCGGCTTCAGTGATATTCTATTCGCCTAAAAGCTCGCGCAGCGAATATAACACTGCGAAGCAATATCACTCGCCGCAGGCGAATAGAGTTGGCGTTATACTCCGCTAAGAGTATCACGCCTATGTCTGCGACGTTCTCTTTAATTCAATTAAAAAATGCTTTTAATAATAAAAATCAATAAAGCTTAAACGGATATGGATCAAACGGCTTTTCATCAGTTTCGATCAATTCTTCTGCTTGCTTTTCCGAAAGACATTTGATATACTTTTTAGTGTCGAATATGCCCTCTACGTATATTATCAAGCCAATAACGTGCCAGATGATGCTTATAGCATTCAGGCAAAACAACACCGCAACACTATCAATAATGAATAATGCAGAAGCAACATACATCAGCTTTTCATTTTTTCGTGAAAACCACCAAAGTGCAATGTGTGCCAATGCCCAGGCAAACACAATTACATAATACCAAATAAAATCCTGTGCGAGTATAGTATAAACAAAATTCTCATAATCAATTAACGCTACGCTCGGAAAGAAAAACGCAGGTATTACTCCACCTACCTGAAACATACAAAGCACAGCGCAAAGTATGAACGTAATTCCGAGAACAAGCGTGGTTACTCTTAAGAAATTGAATTTCTTTTTGTAGATGTCTAAGTGGCTCATGTAACGCGGGTATGGATCAAGCGGAAGTGGGCTCATTGTGTTCCTCCTTAAATTAATATCGTAACGATATCGTACTACAATAAGTATAACATAAAACTGCAGAATGTCAATATATGTTGGGGTGGAATTGTAAATAATTTATGAACTAAGCATTCCGCCGAAGTTGGATTTAGTAAAAAGGAGAACAAATCAACGACTTGTTCTCTTTTTTGACTCGTAGTATATAAATGCAACTCATGAATCGCTATCAATTTTGCAATATCCCAATCGGATATTTATCAAGCGCTTCCCAATTCTGCCTATTGTTAATCGTTGACCAATTTTTATATCTGAATACAACGCTTGTCCAACATAAACTTTGAAAGTATCTTTACTATCTCGCAATACTAAAACATAACGAAAAACTGTTCGGTGCTTTTCAATCAATGTACAATGGTGCTCTGAATATTTGTTTAAATAACCCGCACAGATTTGTTCTCTTGATTTCATGGATTGTTTTCCTTCGCAGTATTAATAGAAGCAATTAAAATTCTTTTGATCTCCAAACAATCATTTAAAAGAGATTTTCCCATATCTTCGGTTATGTATTCTGACATTGCAAGTAATTTAAGCCAATACTCCGTTTCGGCAGTTTCTTTTAACGCTATATGCATCTTTGAAACAAAATCCGCTTTGCTCTGACCGTAATTTGCCTCATTTATATTTGCACCTATGCTCGTTCCACTACGAACAATCTGTTTGGAAATAATCGTTTCTTTCTTCGACTTTACCAAATATTGATGAAGCTTTATGATACGAGAAGCAAAGGCAATAGATTTATCAATTAGCAAATTTTCTTTCATAGCGCACCGCCTTTTTTATAAGAATAATAACATAATACCGAACATTTTTCAACATAAAATAAAAATACTTTTCGCCACCTCGGGAGAAAAGCGCCATGATTCTTCATTATTCATCAGCGAAGCGACTTCATTATTCATTATTCATTCAAAATCCGCTTGTGGTAAATGAATAATGAATGATGAATAATGAAAAGTGAATAATACAAACAAAATCCGCCTTCTTTCGAAAGCGGATTTTGTCTGGTGGGAACAATAGGGCTCGAACCTATGACCCTCTGCTTGTAAGGCAGATGCTCTCCCAGCTGAGCTATACTCCCGAAATATGGTACACCTTCAGGGACTCGAACCCTGGACACCCTGATTAAGAGTCAGGTGCTCTACCAGCTGAGCTAAAGGTGCATTTGGAGCGGAAGACGAGATTCGAACTCGCGATTTCCACCTTGGCAAGGTGGCACTCTACCACTGAGTCACTCCCGCATAATTCGTCATTGCCCGACGACTGTTATATTATACAACAAAAGGCATTTTTTGTCAAGGGGGTTTTTAAGAAAAATATTAAAATATTATGTTGATTTAATAAAACATAAATACAAAAACAAGGAGCAGCCTTATTCGGTTGCTCCTATATTATTGTGTATTAATTAAGCGTTCTTGATAACTGCGATGAGTGTATCGTGGCCGTTGATATCTTCCTTTGCGGATTCAACGTCTGCTACGGAGTAAATGATATCTGTTGCGAGGACCTCTGTCTTGATGTATTCATCATACTTCTTTACCATTGCGAGGACTTCGTCGTCACCCTCAACGTAGAGCTTGATGGTGTCGTTAACGTCAAAGCCCGTGGTCTTTCTTGTATTCTGAACCTTACTGAGAAGCTCTCTGAGCAAGCCTTCTTCGATAAGCTCGGGTGTGAGCACTGTATCGAGAAGAACGATGAAGTTGTTCTCCATGATCATGTCAAAGCCCGCCTTAACGGAATACTGGATCTGGATATCCTCCTCAACTGCATCAAACTTTGTGCCGTCAAGGTCAAATGTGTAGCTTGAGCCGGATGAAACTGCGCTTATTACCGCAAGAGCATCTGCCTTATTGAGTGCGTTGCCGAACGCCTTCATATTCTTACCAACCTTTGCACCTACAACTCTGAAATTGGGTTTGAGTGAATAGTTGATATATTCGGACATATCGTGAACGAAGTTTACTTCCTTAACGTTCAACTCCTCCATAATGAGGGGCTCAAGACCTGAAAGCATTGCTTCGTACTTACCGTCAAGCATAACGTGTGAGAGAGGCTGACGAACCTTGAGCTTAACCTTTTCTCTCAATGCTCTACCCATTGTAACAACAGTCATAACTGTGTTCATTCTGTTTTCGAGTTCAAGGTCGATGAGCGATTCGTTCACTTCGGGGTACAAGCTCAGGTGAACGGATTCCTCATTTGTGAGTATTCTGTAAAGTTCTTCGGAGAAGAAAGGAGCCATGGGAGCGATGAGCTGTGCAACTGTCTTCAATACTTCGTAGGTTGTGTTGTAAACTGCCTTCTTGTCGTCATCAAGCTCTGATGCCCAGAAACGTCTTCTGCAACGTCTGATGTACCAGTTGGAAACGTCCTCTGTTACGAAGTTCTGTATCTCACGAACTGCCTTTGTGATGTCGAATACGTCAAGGGATTCACGAACATACTTGATAAGGCTGTTAAGACGGGAGAGCATCCATTTGTCGATCTCCGGTCTGTTGTTATAATCAACGAAGAATTCTCTGGGATCGAGGCCGTCCATATTAGCATACATAGCAAAGAAGCTGTATACGTTCTTCATTGTCATGAAGAATTTGCCTGTGATCTCCTTCAAGCCGCCGTGCTCGTCAAATCTTGTGGGCTGCCATGCGGGTGAAACGTAGTAGAGATACCAACGCAAAGAGTCAGCGCCGTACTTGTCAAACATTTCAAAGGGGTTAACTGTGTTACCCTTGGACTTGGACATCTTCATACCGTCCTTATCAAGCAAAAGGTCGTTTACAAGAACTCTCTTGTAGGGGGACTTGCCCATGATGAACGTTGAAATAGCCATGAGGGAGTAGAACCAACCTCTTGTCTGGTCGATACCCTCACAGATGAAGTCCGCAGGATAGAGCTCGTCAAATCTTTCCTTATTTTCAAAGGGATAATGGTGCTGAGCAAATGGCATCATACCGCTGTCGAACCAGCAGTCGATAACGTCCTTAACTCTTGTCATGGGCTTGCCGCAGCAGGGGCAAGTGATGTGGATCTCGTCTACGTAGGGTCTGTGGAGCTCAACGGATTCGTCGATGTCCTCGATAGCTCTTTCTACAAGCTCCTTACGTGAGCCGATGGTTTCGCACTTACCGCACTCGCAGCGCCATATATTCAAGGGTGTGCCCCAATAACGGCTTCTGGAGATTGCCCAGTCGTTAACGTTTTCGAGCCAGTTGCCGAATCTGCCCTCACCAACGTAGGAGGGATACCATTCAACAGTTTTGTTATTTGCAACGAGCTGATCCTTGAGCTGTGTCATTCTGATATACCAGCTGGGCTTTGCATAGTAAAGGAGGGGTGTGCCGCATCTCCAGCAATGGGGATAGTTGTGCGCCATCTTCTCTTTTCTGTAAAGCTTGCCGTTTTCATGGAGCCATTCGATGATATCGGGATCGGCATCCATTACGAACTTGCCTGCCCAAGGAGTTTCGGTGAACAAGCCGTTTTCTGCAACGGGCTGGAGTATGGGAAGATTATATCTCATACACGTATTATAGTCGTCATCACCGAATGCACCTGCTGTATGAACGATACCTGTACCATCCTCGGTAGTAACGTAATCAGCACAAGTTACGAAGAAAGCCTTTTTCTTTGCTTCAACAAAGGGCATCATCTGCTCGTATTCGATGAATTCGAGGTCCTTACCTGTCATTTCTTCAAGAACTTCGTACTCACCGCCGAGAACCTTATCTGCAAGAGCCTTGCAAACGTAGTAAACGGTTTCATCCTTCTTGACCTTTACGTAAGTAATGTCGGGATGAACTGTGAGTGCTGTGTTTGAAGGAAGTGTCCAGGGTGTTGTTGTCCAAACGAGGAAGTATTCATCCGCATCCTTGCGCTTGAACTTTACGAATACAGTTGTTGTTTTGATCTCTTTGTAGCCCTGAGCAACCTCGTGGGAAGCAAGACCAGTACCGCAACGTGTGCAGTAAGGGAGGATCTTGTGACCCTCGTACATAAGGCCTGCCTTGTTGAACTTATCCAAAGCCCACCAAGCGGATTCGATGTAGTTATTGTCGAGAGTGATGTAGGGATTTTCGAGGTCAATGAGGTAAGCCATGCGCTTTGTCATTTCTCTCCACATGCCCTCGTACTCAAATACGGACTCTCTGCACTTTTCGCAGAATTCCTTTATACCGTAAACCTCGATATCGTTCTTATCGTGAAGACCGAGCTTCTTTTCTACCTCGATCTCTACGGGGAGGCCGTGAGTATCCCAGCCTGCCTTACGCTTTACCTGATAATTTTCCATCGTTTTGTAACGGCAGATAGCATCCTTAAGTGCTCTTGCCATAACGTGATGGATACCCGGTCTGCCGTTTGCTGTGGGCGGACCCTCAAAGAATACGAAGCTCTCGTGACCTTCTCTGTCATCAACAGTTCTCTTGAGGATGTTGATCTCATCCCAATACTGTGATATTGCGGCTTCGCTCTCTTTTACGTTGTTTGAAAGATTTTTGAATTCAGCCATTGTATTATCCTTCCGTTTTTGTATTCTGAATAGTAATATTAATAAATAAATCCCACAAGCCAAAAAGCTTGCGGGACGAATCATCTTATGACCCGTGGTACCACCCACATTTGAGCGAAAACGCTCCTTTTGAGATAAATCTCGCGCAATGTAACGTTTGCAAACGGCTCTGCTTACTGATTGCTTCGGCAGGCTGCTCAAAGGTGATATTCCGCACAGTTTAGTTAAAGCCCTTGCACCATCGGCTTCTCGCTGGAAACATACGCAGTACGTACTTGTCCTCGTCATAGCATTTACAAAGTGTATTTTATCACACATTGCAAGAATTGTCAAGAGGGTAAAGTGGTTCAAAGCTAAATTTTGCCGTTTTTAAGGGAGTAATACGTCACACCTTTGCGGAATTCGGTTTTCGTAGCAATAATAATGCTCCACACCCATGCTTTTGAGCATACAAAAAGCTTTATCAAAGCCTTTACCTATATTATTGGTCGTATGTGCATCCGAGCCGAGGGTGATAAGCTCTCCCCCAAGCTCAAAATATCTTTTTATTATCCAATCATAAGGCATTGTTGCGTTTATGCCCTGATCGATTTCGGAGGTATTTATTTCAAGAGCAATTTTTCGCTCTGTTATTCGCTTGAGTATGGTTTCGATCTTGTCAGCAAAGCGGGTAGCGTCAACATTTCTTTTGTATCTGCCGTTTATATATCTTAAGGGGCAAGTGAGATGCGCCAATATATCAAAATTGAGTGTATCAAGCATTTTGTTTACGTTATCAAGATAAACGTTGAAAAAATCATACAGCTCAGCTTCCGTATACAATGAAAAGTCGATTTGGGAATATGAAATATCCCAGCCTGCTTTATCAAGAGTGTGGACCGAGCCTATAACTGCGTCATAGCTGCACATGGAGAGTATTTTATCGGTTACAGGCTGATTCCAATAAGTTTCGCCTATTTCTATGCCGCAAAAGACTCTGACTCCGTATTTATTGTCTGCATTTTTTGCGTCGTTTACTGAGCATTTGGTTTTTGAAGCGACATCCACAGTATCGCTCAGCATGACGTCACAATGGTCCGTGATGCAAATGCCGTTCAGTCCTTTTTCGCGGGCTGCCTTTGCCATTTCGGCAACGGTGCATTTTCCGTCGTGGGAGTTATTGGAATGGGTGTGCATATCAACTATGAAGCGCGCACGCCCGATAGAATCGTTTTTATTCATATATGATAATATTATTTTGTTATTCAATAGATTTGGCGGGATGATCAGATTTAGGCGAAGCCCATTAAAGCCTTTAGGCTTTAATGGTTTTATTTGCCTTGAAAAGGCAAATAAAACTGCCCAACTTCCCGTAGGGGAAGTTGGGCAGGCTTCGCCCGAGCGAAATTTAATTAGCAGTCGATCTCGGAGGGATCTGCGAAATAATATTCGTATACGCAGCCGAGTCTGTCTCTTACGCCGATTGCAACAGACTTGCCATCGGGAGCATACTTGATTCTGTAGGGCTCGCAGGATACGCCGACGCCATCCTCAGAAGAAGCGCCTGTTTCGAAGAATATCATACCGTGACAAGCGATACCAACCTCCATGCTGTAAGAGAAGATAAGACCAACGTCTTCCTTATCACCGCAAACACCGTAAACAGTCTTCTTATCAGGTGAAGATGTGAGACAATGAATAGCGCCTGTGTCGCTTACAAAGCCGAGGCTGAACGCCTTACCGTCCTTAACGATTGCCAAGCCACCCGCCTGAGTACCAACGAGCATGCTGCCGTCTGCAAGAGGAGCTTCTGCAGTTGCATAAGCGATCCATGATCTGCCTGCCTGTGCAGGGAGGATGTAATCCTTATACTTTTCTCTGATAGCCTTGCCATCATCGGGAGTATAGTCGATCTTCTCATAAGAGAGGTGGTAGCCGTGCTTTACAACGTTACGGAAATATCCGTCCTTATTACCGCTGATCGCGATAACATTACCCTCATCGTCATAGTCAATATCGTATACCTGAGAATTTTCTACGCCGAGCTGCTGCCAGATCTTACATACGTAGTAATCCTTTGTTGTGAACATGTACTGGTTGTTACCGGGAGTTCTGCGCCAGATACCGTCTGCAAATGCAGAGCCTGCGCTAACGTGCTTGATCCTCTTATGAGCTGCAAGAGGACCGCCGGTTGCGTCAAGCGCTGCGGGGCCTGAAAGCTTTTCTTCGCCGGGGTATATATCCATATCCTCTGTGCCGCGGTAAACGATCTTATCCATTGCGCGCTCTCTGGGCTTATCAACGTCTTCCATACACTTTTTGAGGTCGATCTCAACCATAGCGGGGCCGTCTGTTGCGTGGTTTGTTGTGGAGCCGTAGAACACGTCCTTATAGATATGAGCCTGGCAGAAATTCCATGCTGCATGTTCAACTGTACCAACTATACCGTGGTCGATGGGCTCGCCGCCGTTGAAGATGTCCCAGCTGATGAATCTCATGCAGTTGCCGAGGATCTTGAGGCCATACCAGAGCACGCCATTGCTGTCGAAGTCCATACCGAATATCATATACAAGTCTTTGAACTTGTGGCCGTACCATGACGGAACGGGGTCACCGATAGTTTCGATGGTATCTGTTTCGATATCGTATGCGTAAACGAGTCTGTTTCTGTGTGAGCAGAGATATAATTTTTTGTCGGGGCCGATACAAGCGTATGCAAGAACGTTATTGTTTCTCTTGATCTCGCCGTCGCTATCAGAAGGGATCTGAGCATTGAGAACGTCAACCTGCTGTGTGTGAACGTTGTATCTGCACATTCTGCCCTTATTTGTAGAGAAGTAAACGTTGCCGTCCGGTCCCTTGATGTGGAAGTACGTACTGAATTCTGTTACCTGGCCGTAGTCTGTAACCTTCTTTGTGTCAAGGTCAAGTCTGTAACCGTGGCCTCTGAAGTAACCTGTGAAGTAATAAGCTCTGTGGTTAGGATCATAAGCACCGCCGTAGATGGATTCTCTGGGCACGGGAATACCAAGATCCTCTGTCTTGCCTGTTTTGGGGTCGTATATAAATACGTTGGAGCCGGGGTAGCCTTCCCAAGTGTGGTTCCAGTATGCTTCTGTCTGCCAGCCGGGGTGAGCAGGAGCGCCTGCTGTGGTGTGGTTATTCATGATAACTCTGCCATCCTCCATGAAGTCCATACATGTGTGGATCTTACTGGGACGGATAGTTCTGGGATAGAGCATAACGTCCTTCTTTGTATCGAGGCACTGCTTGAGCTCTCTTGTTTCGGGGATGTACTCATACATCATAGCGTCTGTCTTAGGACCTTCGGCGCAGATCGAAAGGAAATGTCTTCCCTCAGGGCTTACGTTATAGTCCCAAGATGCATTATATTCGGAGGGGCCATCATAAAACGTCTGCTTGATCGCTCTCTGTGATATCATTGAGCGAAAATATTCTCTTGTTTTTTCCATATTTTTCTCCATATATTCAGGCAGGATACTCTGCCGTGTTTTTTAATTATTCGTCAAAATAATATTCGTAAACTGCGCCCATTCTATCTCTTACGCCGATAGCGATGGACTTACCATCGGGAGCATAGTCAATTCTGTAAGGCTCGCAGGAAATGCCCAAGCCGTCATCGGAGGATGCGCCCTGCTCAAAATAAAGTCCGCCATGACAAGCAATACCAACTTCCATGCTGTATGAGAATACAAGGCCGTAATCTTCCTTATCACCGCAAACACCATAAACAGTCTTCTTGTCGGGTGAAGATGTAAGTGAATGGATAGCACCTGTATCGCTTACAAAGCCGAGGCTGAATGCCTTACCGTCCTTAATGATTGCCAAGCCGCCTGCCTGCGTACCAACGAGCATACTGCCGTCAGCAAGAGGTGCCTCTGCTGTTGCATAAGCGATCCATGATCTGCCTGCCTGCGCAGGAAGAATGCAATCCTTATACTTTTCTTTTACCACATTGGGATCAACGGGAGTATAGTCTATCTTCTCATAAGAAAGCACCTTGCTCTTATTTATTACGAAACGATAGAAGCCGTTATCTGCATTACCGCTGATTGCAACAACGTTACCGTTTTCGTCATGAGAGATATCAACTACCTGTGAAGCCTTATCACCGATTATCTTCCAGAGCTTTGTAACATAGAAAGACTGTGTTACAAGGTAGAACTTATTATTCTTGGGCTTTGCTGTACGGATACCGTCCGCAAATGCAGCACCGCCGTAAACTCGTTCTTTCTTTGCTTCCTTATGCACACCACCCGTAGCATCTACTGCAGCGGGGCCGGTAAGCTTTTCATCGCCGGGATATATATCCGCATCGGGTGTTCCTCTGTAAACGATCTTATCCCAAGCGCGTTCTCTTGGCTTGTCAACGTCCTCGTTCATGATATTGAGGTCGATAGCGATCATAGAAGGACCGTCAACTGCGTGGTTTGTTGTTGCGCCGTAAAGCACGTCGTCAACGATATGTATCTGGCAGAAATTCCATGCAGCATTGGACGGTGTACCAATTATACCGTGGTCAACGGGCTCGCCGCCGTTAAAGATATCCCAGCTGATAAGACGCATGCAGTTACCTAGTATTTTGAGTCCATACCAAAGCACGCCCTTACTGTCAAAATCCATACCGAACAAGAGGTAAAGACCCTTATACTGTTCTCTGTACCAAGAGGGCACGGGGCTACCAACGGGAGTCATTTCGTCCTTCTCTGTGTCATAACAGAAAACAGTTTCGTGATGATGTGCACAAAGATAAAGCTTCTTATCAGGACCGAATGCAGCATATGCCATTACGTTATGTCTTCTTGAATCATCCCATATAGTTTCATCAACGGGGATCTCCGCATTAAGTATCTCAGCCTCCTGAGTGTGCACGTTATAACGGAGCATTCTGCCGCGTCTTGTGGAGAGGTAGATATTGCCGTCCGGTCCCTTGATGTGGAAATACGTACCGAATTCTGTGAACTGACCGTAATCCGTTACCTTTCTTGTGTCAAGGTCAAGTCTGTAACCGTGACCTCTGAAATAGCCTGAGAAATAGTAAGCTCTGTGAATGGGGTCATACGCGCCGCCATAGATGGATTCTCTGGGCACGGGGATACCGAGGTCCTCTGTCTTGCCCGTTTTGGGATCGTAAATGAATACGCTTGAACCGGGGAAGCCTTCCCACGTATGGTTCCAATATGCTTCAACCTGCCAGTCGGGATGCGCAGGCGCACCTGCTGTTGTGTGGTTGTTCATAATGATCCTGCCATCCTCCATAAAGTCCATACATGTGTGGATCTTGCTGGGACGGATGGTTCTGGGGTAAAGCATAACGTCCTTCTTTGTATCAAGGCAGGGCTTTAACTCACAAGTTTCGGGAACGTACTCGTACAACATAGCATCGGTCTTGGGACCTTCTGCACAAATAGAGAGAAAATGCCTTCCCTCGGGGCTTACGTTATAGTCCCAAGAAGCATTGTACTCGGATGGGCCATCATAAAACGTCTGTTTAATACCTCTTTGTGACACCATCGATCTGAAATATTCTCTTGTCTTTTCCATAATTTTTATTCCTTACGTAAAGATTATTTTATCCGAATTATCGGAGATATTACATTTGTGATTCTTCGCTTGAGTATCTCTTTATCATTTCAAGCTGAGATCTTTCGGTCATTTCTACAAACTGAATGCTGTAACCACCGATTCTTACTATGAGGTTACCGTGACGCTCGGGGTGCTCTCTTGCATCGAGAAGCTCGTCAAGATTTGCAGTTGTTATCTGCGCAAGCTGACCGCCGTTCATGAGGTATGACTTCATAGTTGATGCGATATTATTTCTGAGCTCGGGAGTTGAAAGCATCTTCTTTGTTATTACAACGTTCAACGTTGTGCCGCCAACGCCCTTATGAAGCGGAAGCTTTGAAACAGAATTGAGCATTGCTGTAAGACCGCTTGTATCGGCACCTGTTCTGGGGCCCATAGAGTTATTGAGCGGCTCACCTGCAAATCTGCCGTCGGGCATTGCGCCCATCGCTGCACCGTAGCCCGTACCGCTGCCCAAAAGTGAGCAAGCACCTGTATATGCTTCGCCTCTGATGGACTTATATTTTGCCATTTCGTCCCAGAAAAGGTTGAGCACCTCAACCGCCATGGCATCTGCGCCGTCATCATCGTTACCGAACTTAGGAACGTAGTTGAGGAGCATCTGTCTTTCCTTTTCAAAGCCCTTGAAGTTTGCCTTCAATGCTTCAACAAGCTTTTCGGCAGAGATCTTCTTTTCTTCAAAAACAAGGCGCTTTATTGCATACAAAGAGTCTGACGCTGTAGAGATACCTGCTGTTTCCATACAACCGTGGTTATATATAGGACCGCCTGCATCGTGGGGCTTACCGGATTCGAGAACACCGTCTGTGAAAATACCCTTGAGAAGCTTGGAATGCTGAATTGCTCTTATCTTCTGGCCCGCATCGCACAATACTGACTCAACCTTAATGAAGAATCTGAGCTGCTCAACAAAGCTATCGTAGAACTCCTCATAAGTTTCGCACTCTACGAGCGATTTTGTTACGGGTCCAAGCTGATAATCAGCCTTTCTTGTTGCTTTTCCGCCGTAAATTGCAAATTCAAGCACCTTTGCAACGTTGAATGAACCGTCTTCGCAGCCTGTGTTGGACTTACCGGGGATCTCTATCTCCTGACAACCGAGAATGGAGTAATCTCTTGCATCGTTCAACGGGATATTGATATCTGTGAGACCCTTGATAACTGTGCTGTCACTTACTACTGTGGGGTCACTCATGCCTTCACTCCATATTTTAACAGCGAGGTCAAGAATATTTTGAGGAGTATTCTCATGAATACGTACTGTTACTCTTGGGTGAATATTGTGGAATACCCTGATAGCTTGCAAAACTATGTAGGATATCTCGTTTGTGGCGTCCTCACCGTCATCGGGCTTAAGACCGCCAACCGTGATATTGTGTACGCCGTGCTCCCAAGCCTTGAGCATAATGGAGATGATGGAATCCTCTGCACTGATAACGTCACCGTTTTTAAGGGACTTCTCATAGAATGGCAACAGATATTGATCCATTCTGCCCCAGCAGTCAACCCAATCCCACAATGCAAGACACCACATGAGCTGTACTGCCTGATAAAGTGTTTCGGGCTTATTGTGAGCCACGAATGCACAGTTTTGAGCGATCTGACTATAATAGAGAGCCTGCTCATCATCATCACACTCTGCAGAGAGCTTTTGTGCGTATTCCGCATATTTTGTAAGGTATTCGGACATACCTCTAACGAGTATTCTGTTTGCTTCGTAGAAATTTGCAGATTCCTCATCCTTTACGTTGATAGCCGCGTAATGATCGATCTTTGCGAGCATGCCGTCAAGGCCGTTTTCGAGGAGAGTGTAGTAATTCGGCACGGTATGACCCTGATAGCCGCCACCCCACATAAAATCCTCTCTCATCAATACTCTGAGGCGTTCCTTGCCTATGAGCTCTTCGCCAGCTTTGAGTATGTCATCCTCTGTGAGGGGTGAGAACTTTGACATAAAATCCTCACAACGCTTAGCCTCAGTTTCGGGATAAAGTGGATCGTCCTTGACGCTGTTGTCCTCATAAAGAATACCCCAGCTGAAATGCTCCATCAAGGGATAGTGAGGACGCGGAATGCCTACCAACGCCTCATGAGGTGCTATAAAGCACGGAGTTTCGATCCATGAGCGTACTATTGCTTTAGCAAGATTGATTACATAAGGCGCTTCGGGATCACCCTCAAACTGATCTGCAAAGGGATTTCTGCCCTCAGTTGACAAAACTGAAGTATAGCCGTCTTCCTTGTCAAAGTAGCCTCTGTATCTGGAGCTTACTTCTTCAAAAACAGACTGTATTCGGTTTGAAAACTGTATTTTATTATCTATACTTTTGTAATCGTTCATAATACCTCCCATATTTGTTATGCAGTATATCTGCTTATAATTTCATCCTGAATTTCGCTTTCTAACTGAACAAACTGTATACTGAATCCGCCAACTCTTACTATAAGATCACCGTGACGCTCAGGATGAATCTTTGCATCCTTGAGATCCTCAAGGTTTGCTGTGTTTATCTGCGCCATTTGCCCGCCCGTAGCCATAAAATTCTTAACAAGAGATACTATATCCTCTCTGAGCTCGGGAGTAGAAAGCATTTTTGTTGTAAATATAACGTTAAGCGTAGTTCCGCCAACGCCCTTATGAAGCGGAAGCTTTGCAACTGAAGCAAGCATTGCCGTTACGCCGCTTGTATCCGCACCGGGGCGCGGACCCATAGTGTTACCGAGGGGCTCGCCCTTGAATCTGCCGTCGGGCATTGCATCCATGGACTCACCGTAGCTTATGCCGCCGTCAAGCAAAGAGCATGCACCTGTGTAGAGTCCACCTCTTATGGATCTGTACTTACCGACCTCGTCCCAATACGTATTCAACACGCGCACTGCCATGGAGTCTGCCTCGTCGTTATCGTTACCGAATTTAGGTGCACTGTTGAGGAGCATTTGTCTTATTTTCTCATATCCCTCAAAGTTTGCGTTGAGTGCCTCAACAAGCTGTTCCTTTGTGAGCACCTTTTCGTCAAAGACAAGCTTTTTGATAGCTGTCATTGAGTCTGCAACTGCTGCAATGCCTGCTGTTTCAATAACACCGTAGCCGTATATCGGACCGCCGTCATCGTGATTCTTACCCGATTCAAGCACGCCGTCTGTGAATACGCCCTTTACAAGCTTTGAGTGATTTGCAGCTCTGATCTCCTGACCCCTTGAGCACAACCAGCAATGAACCTCGGTAAAGTATTCGAGCTGCTTTGCAAAGCCGTCATAGAATTCTTCAAACGTTTCGCACTCAAGGAAGGGCTTTGTTACAGGACCGAGCTGATATCCGGCTTCTCTCCTTGATTTGCCGCCGTCCATTGCAAACTCAAACACTTTTGCAACGTTGAAAGAGCCATCCTCACAGCCCGTATTGGACTTACCGGGAATTTCTATTTCCTGGCAGCCGAGAGTAGCGTAATCTCTTGCATCATTGAGGGGCACCTCTATCCTCTGCAACGCGGGAATAACAAGCGTATCACTTACTATAGTAGGATCGCACATACCCTCGCTCCATATCTTGACCATGAGGTCGAGCAAGGTCTTGGGGATATTCTCGCCTATTCTTACCACCATTCTGGGGTGTGTATCGTGAATATTTCTTAACGTCTGAAGGAAAAGATATGAAAGATCGTTGGTTGCATCCTCTCCGTTTTCGGGAATGCATCCGCTGAGTGTAGTGTTGTGAGCACCATTTTCCCAAATTTTGAACATAATGGATGCAATAGAATCCTCTACCGATATAACGTCACCCTCTGTGACCGATCTCTCGTAGAATTTGTAGAGGTATTGGTCAACTCTGCCAAGGCAGTCAACCCAGTCCCACAAAGAAAGTATCCACATAAGCTGTACTGCCTGGTAGAGAGTTTCGGGCTTATTGTGTGCAACAAATGCACAGTTTTGAGATATTTCCTTATAATAACGCTTCTGCGTGGGATCGCTTTCCTTTTCGTAGAGCTCCTGTGCGTATGCAGAATACTGCTCAAGATGCGCCATCATACCTCTTACGATTATTCTGTTTGCCTCGTAAAAATCCAACTGATCCTGAGTTTTGGCGTTGATATTTGCCCAATAATCGATCTTTCTGAGCATTCCGTCAAGACCGTTTTCCAAAAGAGTTACGTAGTTTGGAATAGTGTGACCCTGATAACCGCCTGCCCAGTACATATCCTCACCGCTGATAACGCCGTACTTTTCAGCACCCAGATATTCCTGCCCCTTTGCATCAAGATAATCCCAATTCCTGGGGCGGATTCTTTTTGCCATTTCGTCAAGCTGTTTTTCATGCTCGGGGTTGCTTCCGTGGCGCTGGATACCTATGCAGAAATGCTCCAAAAGCGGATACATTGGTCTTGTGATTCCAACAACAGCCTCGTTTGGGAATATCATGCAGGGCGTTTCAAGCCAAGTGCGCACTATACCGTTTGCCAAGCAGAGCACGTAGGGTGCATCGGGATTCTCATTGAATGCATCAAACATAGGATCCTTGCCGTTTGTTCCGACGGGTGAAGTATGCGTACCCTCACGCGGATCTCTCGGCTTAAGCCTTGCCTTTACGTTTTCCTGCACAAGCTTCATTCTATCGGAGAATTCAAGCTTGGTATCAACCATTTTATAATCATTATATGAATTATACATATTTTTTCTCCAATCAGTTCATATATCGTTTGATGATCTCGTCCTGTACCTCAGCATCCTCAAGCACAAACTGAGCACTGTATCCGCCGACTCTTACTATGAGATCACCGTGACGCTCGGGATGAACCCTTGCATCAAGAAGATCATCAAGACTCGCAGTGGTTATCTGCGCCATCTGACCTCCTGTAGCCATGTAATTGCGCATAATTGCGCCAATATTCTTTCTCTGCTCGGGAGTTTCGAGCATTTTTTGAGTAAGAATAACGTTCAACGTTGAGCCGCCAACACCCTTATTGAGCGGAAGCTTAGAAACGGAAGAAAGCATTGCTGTAAGTCCGTTTGTATCCGCACCGGGCTGTGGACCCATTGTATTGCCGAATGGATCGCCCTGGAATCTGCCATTGGGCATTGCACCGCAATGCTGTGCCTGAGAAATACCTCCGCTGAGCAACGAGCAAGCACCCGTATACAGGCCACCTCTTACGGATCTGTATTTATTGAGCTCGCTCCAGAAAAGATCAAGCACTCGTTGAGCCATTTGGTCAGCCTCGTCGTTATCATTACCGAATTTTGGTGCACTATTGAGGAGCATCAGCCTTATTTTTTCGTAGCCTTTATAATTTGCCTTAAGCGCGTCAAGAAGCTCTTGCTTTGAAATGAGTTTCTCATCAAATACGAGCTTTTTTATTGCTGTCATTGAATCTGCAACTGCCGCAAGACCACCCGTTTCGGCAACACCGTAGCCGTAGATAGGACCGCCGTCATCATGATTGAGGCCTCTTTCAAGACAGCCTGTTGTGAATACGCCTTTTACAAGCTTTGAATACCAAGCCGCTCTCATCTCCTGAGAACGCGAGCACTGACAACAGAACAATTCAGTGAAGAATTCAAGCTGTGTTTTGAATGAATCAAAGAATTCCTCAAATGTTTCACACTCGATGAACGTCTTTGTTTCGGGACCGACCCTTACGTCATCGCGATCCTCGGACATGCCCCCTCGCATTGCGATCTGGAACACTTTTCCAAGATTGAACGAGCCATCCTCGCAGCCTGTGTTGGATTTGCCGGGAATCTCTATCTCCTGGCAACCGAGAGTTGCATAATCTCTTGCGTCCTCAAGCGGTACTTCAATTCTCTGAAGCGCAGGAATAACCAAAGTATCGCTTACCAACGTGGGGTCACTCATGCCGTCGGACCATATTGTCGTTACAAGGTCCATGAGCCTTTCGGGCATATTTTCACCCACTCTTACCACCATGCGCGGATGAGTATCGTGAATACTTCTCAACACCTGCAAAAAGAGGTACGAAAGGTCGTTTGTTGCATCCTCGCCGTTTTGTGGCAAGCAACCGCTTACTGTGGTATTGTGTGCGCCGTTTTCCCAAATTTTATACATCAATGACGTAATGGAATCCTCAACGGAAATAACGTCGCCGTTTTTTATTGAATATTCGTAGAACGGATAGAGATACTGATCCACTCTGCCGAGGCAATCCACCCAATCCCAAAGCGACAAGCACCACATAAGCTGTATAGCCTGATAGAGAGTTTTGGGTTTATTGTGCGCAACGTATGCACAGTTTTCGGAAATTTCTTTATAATACTGCTTTTGTGTTGGGTCTTCCTCAGTAAGATAAAGCTCGTTTGCCTTGTTTGAGTACATCATGAGATAATCACTCATGCCGCGAACGATGACCCTTGCAGATTCATAAAACTCAGCAGTTTTATCGGTTTTGTCGTTAATATTTGCCCAATAGTCGATCTTGTTGAGCATGCCGTCAAGGCCGTTTTGGAGCAAGGTTTCGTAATTGGGGATCGTGTGTCCGTAGGGGGATGCACCGAAAACGCCTTCTTCTCCCACTCTGTCGTAACGCGCACAGCCTATCTCGTCAAGCCTTGCAAGAGGAACCTTATGCTCAAATGACGGATGGATACGTGGCAAAAGAGCCTCTGTTCTGTCTATCTCGCTTTGGGGATAATTACCCTCCTTGAACGAGCCTTCTCTGATTATAAGGCCTTCTCTGAAATGCTCCATCAACGGGTAACGCGGCCTTGTGATGCCTACTATTGCTTCGTTCGGGAAAATTACGCAAGGAGTTTCCATCCACGAACGCACGATCGCATGAGCATAAACCACCGCAAACGGTTCATCCGGCATTTCGTAGAATACATCTACCATTGGATTTTTGCCGTTTGTGCCAACGGGAGAGCAAAGCGTGACTTCTCTCCATCCCCTGTTATACAATCTGGGCTTTATTTCATCCTTGACGAGTGCAAGCCTTTTTGAAGGCTCGAACACTCTGTCAAGGTAAGTATAATCATTATATGAATCGTACATAATAAAACCTCTGTTTAACTATATTATCAGCCTGCAGCGTACCTGCTGATTATTTCGTCCTGTGCACTTGAGCTGAGCTGAACGAATTGTATGCTGTAGCCGCCGACTCTTACGATGAGGTCACCGTGACGCTCGGGGTGTGCCTTTGCATCGATAAGATCCTCATAATTTGCGGTCGTGATCTGCGCCATCTGACCGCCCGACGCCATAAAATTCTTTATTACTGCGGCAATATTTTCCCTCTGCTCGGAAGTTTCAAGCATTTTTGTGGTGAGGATAACGTTCAACGTTGTGCCACCTACGCCCTTATAGAGAGGAAGCTTTGAAACGGATGAGAGCATAGCCGTTACGCCGTTGTGGTCTGCACCCGGGCGCGGACCGATAGTGTTGCCGAGGGGCTCACCCTTGTGACGGCCGTCGGGCATTGCGCCCATGTGCCTACCGTATATAATACCGTTTGTGAGCAGTGAGCATGCACCCGTGTAAACTCCACCGCGGACTGACTTATACTTTGCGATCTCGTCCCAATAAGTATTGAGTACACGTATTGCCATTTCGTCCGCCTCGGGATCATCATTACCAAATTTGGGAGCGCCGTTCAAAAGAAGCTGACGTTCCTTTTCGTAGCCGTTGAAGTCCGCCGCAAGGATCTCAACGAGCTTTTCTTTTGTTATCTTTTTTTCGTCAAATACGAGCTTTTTGATAGCTGTCAATGAGTCAGCCGTAACTGCGACACCTGCGGTTTCGATAACTCCGTAGCCGTAGATCGGGCCGCCGTCGTCATGATTTCTGCCGGACTCAAGCACGCCGTCTGTAAACACGCCCTTTACGAGCTTTGCATGATTAGCCGCACGGCATTCCTGACCTCTTGAGCAAAGCCACGTATGGAATTCCGTAAAGAATTCCAGCTGCTTTGTAAACTCGCAGTAGAATTCCTCAAACGTTTCGCATTCAACGAACGACTTTGTTACCGGGCCGAGCTGTTTGCCGTCCTTTGTTGACTTGCCGCCGAGCATTGCAACCTCAAGCACCTTTGCAACGTTGAACAAGCCGTCCTCACAGCCCGTATTGGACTTGCCGGGGATCTCAACCTCCTGGCAACCGAGAGTTGCAAAATCTCTTGCGTCCTGTATCGGCACGTTTATCCTCTGCAAGCCGGGAATAACGAGTGTATCACTTATGATGGAAGGATCACTCATACCTTCGCTCCAGATCTTAACGATAAGGTTCATGAGCTCGGGGTTTACATCCTCTCTTATTCTTACGCAGATACGAGGATGAGTATCGTGAATGTTTCTCAACACCTGCAAAATAAGGAAAGTAAGATCGTTTGTAGCGTCGGAGCCGTCCTCAGGCTTACAGCCACTCAAGGTTACGTTGTGCGCACCGTTTTCCCATATTTTATATATCATGGATGCGATAGAATCCTCAACGGGGATAACGTCACCGTGTTCACATGAATAGTTATAGAATGGAAGGAAGTACTGGTCCATTCTGCCGAGGCAGTCAACCCAATCCCAAAGTGACAAGCACCAAGTAAGCTGAACAGCCTGGTAGAGTGTCTGAGGCTTTTTATGTGCTACGTATGCACAGTTTTCAGAAATTTGCTTATAATACTGCTTTTGTACGGGATCAGTTTCTGTTTCGTAGCATTCAGCAGCATAATCAGCGTACTTTTGCATATGCTCTGACATGCCGCGAACGATTATTCGGTTTGCCTCGTAGAAATCGGCAGAATCCTTATCCTTTACGTTGAGCTTTGCCCAGAAGTCAATCTTTTCGAGCATTCCATCAAGGCCGTTTTCAAGTAGAGTTACGTAATTGGGAATGGTATGACCCTGGAAGCCGCCCGCCATAAACATACCTTCCTCGCTGGCTCTGATGTGCAACTCTCTGCTGTACGTTACACTTGCGCAAGCACCTACGTGCGCCGCTGATAAGGGAGTCATTACGTCACGAAGTTTATCGCATCTTTCTCTTTCGCTTGCAGGATAAGTGCCATTCTTTAACACTCCACTATCAAACACTATACCCCAGCTGAAATGCTCCATCATAGGGTAGCACGGTCTTGCAATGCCTACCACCGCCTCGTGAGGATATATTATACAAGGCGTATCGACCCATGACTTTACAATGCTCTTTGCAAGCTTAATAACATAAGAGGATTCAGGCTCAGCTTCAAAAACGTCTGCAAACGGGTTTCTTGCTCCGTTGGAAACAGGTTCTATATCAGTAGACTCTCTTCGGTCCTGACATCTGAGCCTTGGTCTTATATCAGCCATTACCGCTTTCATTCTTTCGGTAAGTTCTAATTTTTCATCTATCATTGTGTATTTAAACATAGATAAGTCCTCCAATTTTGCGCTTATTTGCGCCATGCGCGTATCAGCCGGCAGCGTACCTGCTTATGATCTCATCCTGTGTGTTGGAGCCAAGCTGAACGAACTGGATACTGTAGCCGCCGACTCTTACGATGAGGTCACCGTGACGCTCGGGATGTACCTTAGCATCGATGAGATCTTCAACGTTTGCAGTTGTGATCTGCGCCATCTGACCGCCCGAAGCCATATAGTTCTTAACTATTGCCGCAATGTTATCTCTCTGCTCGGGAGTTGAAGTCATCTTTGTTGTAAGGATAACGTTAAGCGTTGTGCCGCCTACGCCCTTATAGAGAGGAAGCTTAGAAACGGATGAGAGCATAGCTGTTACGCCGTTATGGTCTGCACCCGGACGCGGACCCATTGTGTTGCCGAGGGGCTCGCCCTTATGACGGCCGTCGGGCAATGCACCAGTGCTGTGACCGTAGCTTATTCCACCCTCAAGCAATGAACATGCACCTGTATAAACGCCACCGCGGACTGACTTATACTTTGCGATCTCGTCCCAATAAGTATTGAGAACGCGAACTGCCATTTCATCAGCATCGGGATCGTCGTTACCAAACTTGGGAGCGCCGTTCAAAAGAAGCTGACGTTCCTTTTCGTAGCCGTTGAAGTCTGCCGCAAGCATCTCAACGAGCTTTTCTTTTGTTATCTTCTTTTCATCAAATACAAGCTTTTTGATTGCTGTCATGGAGTCTGCAACTGCAGCAATGCCCGCTGTTTCAATAACGCCGTAGCCATAAACAGGACCGCCGTCGTCATGATTTCTGCCTGTTTCGAGCACGCCGTCCGTGAATACACCCTTAACGAGCTTAGCATGGTTAGCTGCACGGCATTCCTGACCTCTTGAGCAGAGCCATGTGTGCATTTCGGTGAAGAACTCAAGCTGTTTTGCAAAGGAATCGTAGAATTCCTCAAAAGTTTCGCACTCAAGGAATGACTTTGTTACGGGTCCGAGCTGATAATCGGGATCTGTTGTAGCCTTACCGCCGCGCATAGCTATCTCAAATACCTTTGCTACGTTGAATGAACCGTCCTCACAGCCTGTGTTGGACTTGCCGGGGATCTCTATCTCCTGGCAACCGAGCGTAGCAAAATCTCTTGCGTCCTGTATCGGCACATTGATCCTCTGCAAGCCGGGAATAACGAGTGTATCGCTTATGATGGAAGGATCAGACATACCCTCGCTCCAGATCTTAACGATGAGGTTCATGAGCTCGGGGTTTACGTCCTCTCTGATACGCACGCAGATACGAGGATGAGTGTCGTGAATATTTCTCAACACCTGCAAAATAAGGAAAGTGATATCGTTTGTAGCGTCGGAGCCGTCGTGTGTTTTGCAACCGCTCAACGTAACGTTGTGCGCGCCACCTTCCCAGATCTTAAAGATCATGGATGTTACGGATTCCTCAACGGGAATAACGTCGCCGTGCTCGCAGGAATAATTATAGAAGGGAAGGAAGTACTGGTCCATTCTGCCGAGGCAGTCAACCCAATCCCAAAGTGACAAGCACCAAGTAAGCTGAACAGCCTGATAGAGTGTCTGAGGCTTTTTGTGTGCAATATGTGCACAGTTTTCTGCGATCTGCTTATAATACTGCTTCTGAACGGGATCTTCCTCTGTTTCGTAAAGAGCTGCAGCGTGATCTGCATACTTTTGCATATGCTCGGACATACCGCGAACGATTATTCTGTTAGCCTCGTAGAAATCCGCTGTGTCCTGATCCTTTGCGTTGAGCTTAGCCCAGAAGTCGATCTTTTGAAGCATGCCGTCAAGACCGTTTTCAAGGAGAGTTACGTAATTGGGGATGGTGTGACCCTGATAGCCGCCTGCCCAGAACATATCTTCATTACAAACCTTGTTATACAACTCACCCCAGCGCTCACGGCCGCAATTATCCATATAGCCGTGTGACATGGGAGTCATCTTTTTGCGCAGAGCATCAACACGAGCCTTATCCTCCTGAGTATATTCCTTTTCTCTGTATACCCAATCCTCAAACACAATACCCCAACTGAAATGCTCCATAACGGGAGTAACCGGTCTTGTGATACCTACTATTGCTTCGTGAGGATAAATCACGCAGGGCATATCTACCCATGACTTTACGATACTCTTTGCAAGATTTATTACGTAGGGAGCATCGGGGTTAGCCTCAAATACGTCCGTAAAAGGATCTCTGTGGTCAGAGCTTATTATTTCAAGGTGTGTGCCTTCTCTCTGGCCTCTTTTTCTGAGTCTTGTATGAATATTAGCTTTTACAGCTTTCATTCTTTCTGTAAATTCCATTTTTTCATCGATCATTGTGTACTTAAACATTATAATTTCCTCCAATTTGTAATAATTTGATATCAGTAATTAACTTATTGTGGTTTTTTTGCCTGAAATATCGGCGATGATTTTGCAGTAGGAATTCATTGCTTCCTTATCGGGTGCCTGACCCTCGTACTCGGATTCAACTCCCAGCTGCTGTGATTTTGATATACCCAATCTGTGATAAGGCTCAAGCTGAACTTCGACCACACACTTGAATCTGCCCGCAACGTCGGCAATACCCTTGATATGATCTTCGTTCTCGTTGAGGTCGGGAATGATGGGGCATCTTAAAACAACGTCTATGCCCATTGAATCAATGAGAGCAAGATTGTCGAGTATCTTCTTTTGTGATACTCCGCAAAGTTGCTTATGTATCTCCTCCCCCGTAGCCTTATAATCGAAAAGGAATCTATCGGTATATTTTGCGATCTCGGCAAGCTTTTGGCTGTTGCCGTAACCTGAGGTCTCTATGCAGGTAGTTATTCCCTCTGCCTTCGCAAGCTTAAGCAACTCAAGAGAAAAATCCGCTTGGAACAAGGGTTCGCCACCCGAAAGAGTCATACCTCCACCGCTTTCTTTATATACAGACATATCTCGCTTTACTTTTTGGATAACTTCCTCAGCAGTCATATAGCTACCGGTTAAAGTAAGAGCGTTACTGTAACAACCCTCGGCACACTTGCCGCAATCAATACAGTTGTCCCTTATATAGCAATGCATACCGTCCTTCATTACGTGCTGAGAATTAGGGCAAGCCAAAGCGCAATCACCACAGCCAATGCATCGGCTGGCATTAAACATTATCTGAGGATCTGCCTTTAACCCCTCGGGATTGTGGCACCATTTACATCTTAAAGGACACCCTTTAAGAAAAACTACAGTACGAACACCCGGTCCGTCAAACAAAGAAAACCTCTGTATATTAAAAACTACACCTTGCATAATAACCCTCCTTTTGTAAAAAGCAATTACAATATGTCTCATTTTCATATTATCAACCACATTATATTATACCATATCGGTAATAGTATGTCAACACAATTCTTTAAATTAAAACAAAATAAATAACAATCATTTCTTCATATATTTTATTGGATTTATACGGCAAATATCGCTAACAGAATTATTCAAAAACGATATTTGTGCATACGGTTTTAACGTAAGCTTAAAATAAAAAAACAGACAGGGAATCATCATTCCTTGTCTGTTGAATTCTTTGATCGTACAGTTAAAAAATACTGCACACTATGAGCAATACTGCCAAAAATCCGAAATTGAATGCCGAAAACAGCACTACGTATTTTTTCGTTTGGTGTTTGTTATATCTTGAATATTCGCCGAAAGTAATGAGGCTTGCCAAGGACGCAATAAGCGTTCCCGCGCCGCCGATATTCACGCCAACAAGAAGATCCGCGTAATTTGACGTAAACTGCGAAAGAAGTATTGCCGATGGCACGTTGCTTATAAACTGGCAGGACAACGCCGATACAACAAGCGTGTTTTTATCAAGCAACCACGAAAGCACGTTGTTTACAACGTCAAGGCGCGCCATATTTCCTGCGAATATAAAGAAGCACACAAAAGTGAGCAACAAACCGTAGTCAACGTCCTTAAGCGCTTTTTTATCCGCAAAGAACAAAGCTATCGGAATTACTATCAATCCTATCCAATATGGAATGACGTTAAAAACTATAACGATTGAAAATATAAACAACGCAATATAAAATGCCGTGCGCTTGGGTTCAAGCCTGATTCCGAGATTATCCTCAATTACCAGCGGCTCTCGTTTTACAAACATAACACATACTGTGATGAGAAAAACGGCAACGGCAAAAGGAAGAAGCATTATGCCCATGAATTCACCGGTAGGAATGTTAAATTTTGAATAAAGGTACAAATTCTGAGGATTGCCGAATGGAGTGAGCATTCCGCCGAGGTTTGCAGATATATTCTGCATTATGAAAGTAAATGCCATGTACTTTTGCTTGCCCGTGGATGAAAGAACAAAATATCCCAGCGGCAAGAAAGTTATAAGAGCCATATCGTTTGCTATGAGCATTGAACCGATGAACGTTATATACACAAGAGCAAGTATTGCCATTCGGGTATTTCCTGTGAATGTAACTATCTTTCTTGCTATAACAGTAAAGAATTTTATGTTCTTCAATGCACAGATCACCGCAAGTGTGCAGAACAGACAGGTTAACGTTTTGTACTCTATGTAATCGGCGTACTTTGCATCAGGAGTGACTATGCATGACGTAATAATCGCCAACAAAGCCGCAACAACGAGCACTGTATTCTCGCTTACAAATTTTTTGATATCCCCAAGGACCCTTACGTATCCCGGAGTTTCTATGACTCTTTGCATTAATAATTACCTTTCTCCTGCCCTTTTGGGCAACCTTGCGTATTTTACCACCAAACTCAAAAAAATGCAATAGGGAAATTTGATTTTAGGGCATATTTTTTCGTAATTTTGTACGAAAATGAGTTTTTATTCTATACGAATATTCAAGACGTCCCGAATAAAATGTATTCTATAATAAAAGCAACAAAACAAGGAGGAAATTATATGGAATTGGATGTTGAAAAGGTAAAGGAAACGCTCGATAGCGAAGGTGTCAGCTACACGGATTTTGCAAAGAAGTTTGGAATACATCGCTCGTACGTTTACAACGCCATAAGCGGCGCGGCTGTGCCGGGGAGAAAATTTTTTGCGGCTTGGGCAAGCTTTTGCAGGCTTTACGGGTTGGATTTTCTTGATTACGTTATTTTTTACGACGTTAAATGATCTGTGTTGACAAAAGGACATTCTGAAGCATATTTTGATGTGAGTAAAAAAATATGACCGCCACAAACGGTCACAGAATTAAGGAGATCATTATGGATACAAAAAGCATCTCTCTGTTGCCGTTCTACGTTCAGGAAAAGCACGAAGCTCCGTGGTCACTTGCTCACATAAATGCTATCGAAATGTGGCGGCGCGGCTACACGGGTCAGGGTGCGGTGGTTGCTGTTCTTGACACGGGCTGCAACGTATTTCACCCGTATATAAAACACAGCATTATAGGTGGAGTTGACTTTACTTCGTCAGGTAAGCGAGGAGCAAGCGACGTTAGCGACATGAACGGACACGGCACTCACGTTTGCGGGATAATTTCAGCCGCACACAACAGAAAAAACGGCATGTCCGGCGTTGCACCCGACGCAAAGCTTTTGGTGTTAAAGGTTCTGAATGAGGACGGCTCGGGAGATATTGAGCCAATACTGAAGGCACTGCGCTTTGCAGTAAACTGGCGTGGCACAAACGGAAAAAGAGTAAACGTCATAGGCATGTCATTCGGCACAAAGCAGCACTATCCCGAGCTTGAGGAAGCAGTTGATCTTGCCTCGCAAAGAGGAATACTTGTGGTGACCGCCGCAGGAAACGACGGCGACGGCAACGTTGCCACGGGTGAAATACTATATCCGGGGTATTACGGCTCAGTACTTCAAGTAGGAGCAAGCGATATAAACGACAAGCCCGCTTATTTTTCTAACTCAAACAAGCGACTTGATATTGTTGCGCCGGGTGTGGATATTCTCTCGCTGGGTATGGGGAATTCTTACACGGTGATGAGCGGCACGTCCATGGCTTGCCCACATGTTATAGGCGGTGCGGCGCTCATAATCAGCTATTACCTTAAGACTTTTGGCAAATATCCCACAAGGGAGCAGATAATATCCACGCTTATAAAGAACACAAGACGGCTGAATTACAGCTCCCAATGGGTTGGATATGGGCTTTTGGATCTTGATATTTTCAAAGGGAAATAATACTAATGATGCGCCCCTCGGCTCCACCTGATGAAGGAGTCGGGGGGTGGAAAATTAGGAATTGGGAATTCGGAATTAGGAATTGGGGGTAGTAAAACGGGGCGTCGAGGACGCGTGATTTACACCTCATCCGTCACGCTACGCCACCTCGATGTTTTGCTTCGCAAAACTCGGTGGTCGCTTGCGACATTGTTCTCCCACAGGAGAAGGCTTTTT
>SVGF01000014.1 GCA_015056475.1 Clostridiales bacterium | reverse complement strand
AGGGTAAGGATGTCCTCATCGTTTACGACGATCTTTCAAAGCACGCAGTTGCATACAGAGCATTGTCATTGCTCATTCGCCGTCCTCCGGGCAGAGAAGCTTATCCGGGCGACGTATTCTACCTCCATTCAAGATTGCTTGAACGTGCAGTATGTATCAACGAAGAATTCGGCGGCGGTTCAATTACAGCATTGCCTATAATCGAAACACAGGCGGGTGACGTTTCTGCGTACATTCCAACAAACGTAATTTCCATTACTGATGGTCAGATATTCCTCGAAACAGAGCTTTTCCACTCCGGCATTATGCCCGCTATCAATCCGGGTATATCGGTTAGCCGAGTTGGTGGCTCAGCACAGCTCAAGGCAGTTAAAAAGGTTTCGGGTGAATTAAAGCTTTTGTATTCTCAGTACAGAGAGCTTCAGTCTTTTGCACAGTTTGGAAGTGACCTCGATGCTGATACAAAGGCAAGACTTGCGCTTGGTGAGCGTATAGTTGAGGTGCTCAAGCAGGGCAGAAATTCCCCCGTAAGAGCAGGTTGCCAGGTTGCAATAGTTTATGCAGTTATAAACGGCTATCTTAACGACGTTCCTGTAAAAAGGGTAAGCGAATACGAAAAGAATCTGTATGCCTATATGGAAGACCAGCATAGCGACCTTCTCGTGCGCTTCGAAAGCGGCTATTACGAGCCTGAGGACGTTGAGGCACTCAAGAGTGCTTTGGCTTCGTTTAAGGGGTAATATATGGGTGCAGATATTAAAAAGCTGAGAAATCGCATCAAAAGCGTTGACTCTACTCTGCATCTCACCACGGCGATGGGCTTGGTCGCATCGTCAAAGATACGTCGCGCAATGGATGCCATGAATAAGGGCAGACAGTACGAAAATGCGGTTAAAAATGCAATAGCTCCGTTGCTCACAAGCCTTGAATGCCAAAAAAGTCCCTTTATGAACGGGAATGAAAACGGCAAGGTTTGTTTGGTTGTAATAGCAGGTGACAGAGGTCTTGCAGGTGGCTACAACGCAAATATTTTCAGAGCACTCAGGGATTATCCGAACGCTCACATTATACCGATCGGTAAAAGAGCGTGCGAGAGATTCAAGGCGGATGTTATTCTTGCGGAAAATTATACCTTTGCCGATGCCGTAAATATGGCAAAAACCATTTGTGATGGCTTTAAGGCAGGGGAATACAGCAAGGTGGGCATTTTGTGCACACGTTACGTATCAATGCTTTCTCAGGAGGCTTGTGTTAAGTGGATGTTGCCGCTTGTGGCAAGCCAAGAAAAGTCAAGCTCAGACGTAATATACGAGCCCGACGAGATAACCATTCTCAATGCGGCTATCAACGAGTACGTTGCAGGTATGTTGGTCAGCGCAGTAAGAGAAAGCTTTGCAAGTGAGGTTGCGGCAAGGCGTTGCGCTATGGATTCTGCGGGTAAGAATGCGCAGGAGATGATAGACAACCTTCAGCTTGAGTACAACCGAGCAAGACAGGGCGCTATCACGCAGGAGATCACCGAGATCGTTGCGGGTAGCGGTATGTAAAGGAGGATCAATAAATGTCAGATATAGCAAAAGGCAGCGTTGCGCAGGTAATGGGTCCTGTTGTTGACGTTCGCTTTGAGGAGGGCTTCTTGCCCTCAATAAATAACGCACTTACGATGCAGATAGGTGAAAAGACACTCACCGTTGAGGTTGCACAGCACGTAGGTGACAATATCGTAAGATGTATTGCCATGTCATCAACCGACGGTCTTAAGAGAGGCACTCCGGTTACTGATACAAAAAAGACCATCAGTGTACCCGTAGGCAGGCAAACTCTCGGCAGAATATTCAACGTTTTGGGTGACGCAGTGGATAATAAGCCCGATCCCGAAACTGAGGAGCGTTGGAATATCCACAGACCTGCTCCCGAGTACAGTGAGCTTTCCACTTCAACTGAGATCCTCGAAACGGGTATAAAGGTCATCGACCTTATCTGTCCGTATGCAAAGGGCGGTAAGATCGGTCTTTTCGGCGGTGCGGGCGTTGGTAAAACAGTGCTTATAATGGAGCTTATCAACAATATTGCCAAGGAGCACGGCGGTTTGTCCGTATTCACGGGCGTTGGTGAGCGTACAAGAGAGGGTAACGACCTCTATAACGAAATGACCGAGTCCGGCGTTTTGTCTAACACAACGCTTGTTTACGGTCAGATGAACGAGCCCCCGGGTGCAAGAATGAGAGTAGCCCTTTCGGGTCTTACAATGGCTGAGTATTTCCGTGATAAGGAAGGTCAGGACGTTCTTTTGTTCATCGACAATATTTTCCGTTTCACGCAGGCAGGCTCAGAGGTGTCCGCATTGCTCGGACGTATGCCTTCCGCCGTAGGCTATCAGCCCACACTTGCAAACGAAATGGGTGCTTTGCAGGAGCGAATCACATCCACAAAGAAGGGCTCCATCACTTCTATTCAGGCTGTTTACGTGCCTGCGGATGACCTTACAGACCCTGCACCTGCAACAACGTTTGCTCACCTTGATGCTACAACAGTTCTTTCAAGAAGCATTGCATCGCAGGGTATCTATCCCGCGGTTGATCCTTTGGAATCCACCAGCCGTATTCTTTCTCCCGAAATTTTGGGCGAGGAGCATTACGAAACTGCAAAGGAGGTTCAAAGAATACTCCAGAGATATCAGGAGCTTATGGATATCATTGCCATCATGGGTATGGATGAGCTTTCCGATGAAGATAAGCTTTTGGTAAACCGTGCAAGAAAGATACAGAGATTCCTTTCTCAGCCCTTCCACGTATCCGAAAAGTTCAACGGATTCCCCGGCATTTACGTGCCGTTGTCAGAAACAATAAGGGGCTTCAAGGAGATCATAGAGGGTAAGCATGACGATCTTCCCGAGTCAGCATTCCTCTTTGTTGGAACTATTGACGATGCTGTAGCTAAGGCTCAAAAGCAGGTGACAAAATGAAGACCTACAAATTGACTGTAGCAACACCCAACGGTAACGTGTTTGAAGACGAAGTCGTAATGCTTACCGTAAGAGGTGTGGCAGGCGAGCTTGCGGTAATGGCAGGGCATATCCCGTTTGTAACGGCAATAAAGCCCTCCGATTGCAAGATAGAGCTTGAAAACGGTGATGAAAGATTCGGTCACGTTGAGGGCGGACTTTTAACTGTATCAAATGAAAGCGTAACGCTTTTGGCGGGTAGCTTTTGTTGGGTGGATAAATAATTGAATGATGAAACGAGTCGAGATTTTCGGCTCGTTTTTGTTTGTGTTGAAATATAATAATATTTATGTTATAATTACAATTACAATACAAATTAAAAGGAGAACAACTATGCGTAAAAATTTTGGATCAAAAACGTGGCTTTATCCAATGCCCGTGTTAATTATTGGAACTTATGACGAAAACGGCACACCAAACGCCATGAATGCGGCTTGGGGCGGCGTTTATGACACTAATCAGATTATGGTCTGCCTTGCAGATGACCACAAGACGACCGAAAATATTAAGAAAAACGGTGCGTTTACTGTCAGCTTTGCAACGGTCGATACTGTTATCCCGTGCGATTACGTTGGCATCGTTTCGGGAAACGATGTGCCGAATAAGGTTGAAAAGGCAGGACTTCATGCTGCTAAGAGCGAATATGTAAATGCTCCCGTGTTCGACGAGCTTCCCATGGCGCTTGAGTGTAAGCTTATAAAATTCAATGAGGACGGCATCTGCATAGGCGACATCACAAACGTAAGTGCCGACGAATCCGTGCTCGATCAAAACGGTAAGATCGATGCCAAAAAGGTAGACCCCATAATGTATGACGGTGTAACTCATGCATATTGGAGCTTTGGCGAGATAGTGGGCAAGGCATTCAGCGACGGTAAAAAGATCAAATGAAATACGTTCTTATAACGGGTGCATACGGGGGCATGGGCAGGGCAACTGCTCAGCTGTTGGCTCAAAACGGCTTTTGTGTGTTTGCTGTGGATAAGACTGTTGACAAGGAAGAAGAAAATATTATCCCCATCCAAATTGACGTAACAGCCCACGAGAGCATTCAGCTTGCGCTTGAAAAGGTGAAAAGCTACACGAGTGAGCTTTATGCAATAATTCATTTTGCGGGGATATATATGCTTGATTCCCTTGTGGAAATGAGCTTTGATGCCTTTGATAAGATATTTGACGTAAATCTTAAAGGCGTATTTCTTGTGAATAAAGCTTTTTTGCCACTCTTAAAGAATGGCAGCAGAATACTGATAACCACAAGCGAGCTCGCGCCTCTTGATCCGTTACCGTTTACGGGCATTTATGCCGTAACTAAATCCGCGCTCGATAAGTATGCTTATTCGTTGAGAATGGAGCTTCAGCTATTGGGTATAGACGTATCGGTGCTTCGCGCAGGGGCGGTGCAAACGGGAATGTTGGGTGCTTCAACAACCGCGCTTGACCGCTTTTGCAGCAGCACAGCATTGTATTCGTGCAATGCCAAGCGCTTTAAGAAAATAGTTGACAGCGTTGAGGCAAGAAGTATTCCACCGATAAGGATAGCGAAAAAGGCTTTGCGGATATTAACGTATAAAAGACCTGCATTTCAGTACAGTATCAACCGCAATCCGCTGCTGCTGTGCCTGAACGTTTTACCAAAGAGATTACAGCTTTGGGTAATAAAATTGGTATTGAAATAGGAGATAAAATGACAAAAGTTTACAACAAGCTCGTGCGCGACCGCATCCCCGAGATAATTGCATCCACGGGCGACAAATACAAAATACGAACGCTCTCGGATGCAGAGTATATTGAAATGCTCGATGAAAAGCTTGACGAGGAGCTTAAGGAATACCACGAGGATAAAAATATAGAGGAGCTTGCCGATATCCTTGAGGTGCTTTACGCTGTGGCAAAGGCTCGCGGCTATTCAAAAGAGGCGCTGGAGGAAACAAGGCTCAAAAAGCGTGAAAAACGCGGCGGGTTTGAGAAGAAGATACTTCTTATAGAAACTATCAGGGATCAACAGGAGGTGTAGATGGATTTTTATCAGCTTGCTCAGATAAAAAATGAATCAGAAAGAGTCAATAAAACTTATGATATATTCAATGAGAATATAAGGCTGAGCCGTTCCAAGGCAGCCAGGGTTGAATTTTTAACTACTGTTTCTTATATAGAAAGATATTTGAAAAACGGAGCAAAAATACTTGACATAGGCGCAGGTGCCGGAGAATACAGCTTATATTTTGCACGAAAGGGTTACGAGGTGTTCTCGTTGGAGCTTGCAGATGCGAATATTTCTGCGTTCAGACAAAAATTGTTACCTGATGATAAAATAGATCTGGTGCAAGGTAATGCGTTGGATCTATCGCGGTATGAGGATAAATCATTCGACGTTGTGCTTATGCTCGGGCCGTTGTACCACTTACAATCTGAAAACGATAGGATAAAGTGTATTTCACAAGCAAAGAGAGTGCTGAAGGATGACGGAAAAATATTCTTTGCATTTATATCCAATGACTTTGTGTTTCTTACAGAATTTATGTATGATAAAGATTATTTTTCAACCGGTGATTATGATAAGCAGAGCTTTAAGTTGAATGATTTTCCGTTTGTTTTCCATACTGTTGAATCCGCAAGAGATCTTCTGTTAAAGGCTGATGTTAAAATAATACATGAAATAGCGTCGGACGGTGCAAGTGAGCTTATTGCTGAGCGCATAAATGAATTGAGTGATGCAGATTATGAACAGTATCTGAAATATCACTTTTATATTTGTGAAAAGCCCGAGCTTTTAGGTATGACAAATCACCTTTTGTTTGTTGGTGAATTCTGATATCGGTTAAAACTTATTACTTGCCAATAATTAAGTTTAGTGGTATAATTACCGTTGTGCGTTTCAAAAAATGGCGCTATTTAACCGTAATTATTTGGAGGTAAGTAATATGTTCAGCTTATTGCTTGCATTGATCTACGTTTGCTTTATAAGCCTCGGCTTGCCGGATTCGCTTTTGGGCTCGGCTTGGCCCATAATGCAGCACGACCTTAACGTGCCAATGTCTTATGCGGGCATTATTTCAGTTATAATCTTTATCGGCACTATAATTTCCAGCTTTATGAGCGATTGGCTGGTTAAAAAGATGAGCTCAGGCAAAATAACCGCAATCAGCGTGTTCATGACGGCTATTGCGCTGTTTGGATTTTCTATAAGTGATCGCTTTTGGATGCTACTTTTGTGGGCAATTCCTTACGGCCTTGGCGCAGGCGGTGTCGACGCTGTTTTGAATAACTACGTCGCATTGCATTTCAAGGCTCAGCACATGAGCTGGTTGCATTGCTTCTGGGGTGTGGGTGCATCTATCAGCCCGTACATAATGAGCTATGCACTCGTTGAACTTGAAAACTGGAGCAGCGGCTATCGTATCGTATCGATCATACAGATAGTTTTGTCGATAATAATATTCTGCTCGTTGCCGCTGTGGAAAAAATCTGTCAATAATAGCTCGGACAGCGATACAACTTCAACCGCGCCGTTAAAGCTTAAAGATATACTTTCTATCCGCGGCGCAATTCCGTGCTTCTGGATGTTCTTTGCATATTGCGCGTTTGAGCTTACAACAACTCTGTGGACCAGCACTTATCTTGTGGAGAGCAGAGGAATAGATGCCGAAACTGCATCCGCATTTGCAAGCCTCTTTTATATAGGAATAACAGTAGGCAGAGCAATAAACGGTTTCCTTGCAATGCGTTTTGGTGACAGAGCCCTTATTCGAATGGGTATCTGTATCACTTTGGTTGGACTTTTGGCGGTGCTTTTGCCTATAGGTAACGAGCCCGCATTGGTAGGCTTTATAATCATGGGGCTTGGATGCGCACCGATATATCCCTGCATAATCCACATGACTCCCGATGTTTTTGGTCGCGATAAATCACAGGCGATGATAGGCTTTCAGATGGGCTTTGCATACGTGGGCTTTTGCGTTATGCCGCCGCTGTTTGGCATTATCGCACAGAATATAAGTACAGGTCTTTTGCCTGTATACTTGCTTTTGCTTTTGATCGTGATGACGCTCATGCACGAGATAATGATAAAAAAGACGTCAAAAAATGCTGATTAATTTGATATGAGGTGAAAATATGAATATGAAAAAATTAGATAAGAGCGTGCTGAAATTATGGTACTCAAGAGCTGTAATAATATCATTGGTGTTGATAGGCATGTTTGCGAGCGTGGCTGTGATCCTGATATTTGCCGAAGCTCCAAGCAACGTTACGCTTGCTATACTGTTGGGAGCAGGTAGCCTTGATGCCTTGTTGCTTTTTGTTACTTTGATAATGCCAATATTGAGATACAAGATGTATTCATGGGGATATGATGACAGGCGCATTATAGTCAAGCAGGGCGTGATCTTCAGACAAAGCGTAGTTATACCCATTTGTCAGATACAGGATCTTCACCAAACGCAAGGCCCAATCATGATGGCGTTTGGCTTAAGCGACGTGACGATATCCACCGCTGGCTCAAATTTTAATATTTCTACACTTACAACAAAAGAAGCAGAAGCGTTGATAGATGATCTCGAAAGTATTCTTGAAGCAAGACTTGAGGAACAAAAGAATGAAAAGATTTGACAAAAGATACATCTATTCAAGCCTGCTGTCTGATCTGTTCAGTAGTCTTGTGTTGATATTTGTTGTTTTTAAGGAGTTTTTTCTAGGTGACGAAGCAAACACAGAGGATATAATTGATATTTTGCCTGTTGTTGCAATAATATTTGCCGTGGTTTATTTGTGCTTTATCGTATACAGAATATTGTATTACAAGACCTCGGGCTACGAATTGACCCAAACGGAGATAAAGTGCAACAGAGGCGTATTTGTGCGAAAGCGCTCCATACTTGAATGTAAAAAGATCCACGCTGTTAATAAAAAGCAAAATCTGATTCAAAGAATATTTGGTGTTGCCGTGTTGACTGTGGACAGCGGCTCAACAAATACTTCCACTCAGGCTGAAATTACAATTATCGAAAGCGAAAAGAACGTTGATGAGCTGTTGAATAAGCTCAGCGCATTAAAGGATAATACTGCAAACGCTCTTGTGAACGAGCAAAAAGAGGAGATACTCCTTAGTGAGGACGACAGCTTGTACCGCTTTACCTCAAAAAAGAAAATGCTGTATACGTTGATCAATATTGCATCTACAGCATTCTTTACAGTATTATTCGGCTTGTTGGCGATCATCGTTCTAAGTGTTTGCAAATTGATGCTGCAGCAAAATTTCCTCGGCACATGGGGTGAATACTTATTGTACGCAACGCTTATAACATTAGGTGCGATATTGCTATTCTCTTCATTTTCCTTCATTGGATGCATGATCAATTCTTTTATTGGATACTACAATTTCAGAATATCAAAGCGAGGAAACGATATACAAATTTCGTTTGGACTCCTGGAAAAGCATACAAACACTTTCAGCTATGACAGAATAAAGGCGGTAAAAATATCTCAAGGGCTTGTTCAGAGAATGCTGGGCTTTGCTACAATAAAGCTTGAGGTCATCGGATACACAAATGATACGGGTAACGATAATAACTCGGAGCTTGGAGTTCTTGTTCCGTTTTGCAAATATGATGAGGTCAGCGAAATATTGGGTAAGGTTTTACCCGATTATATTCCGGATAAAAAGCAGACAAAGTCTGTATCCTATTTTCCGTTTGTTTCGTGGTTTATGCTGATTCTTGGAATTACAACGTCAGTATTGCTTCTTGAGTCCATTGCAGTTATGGCTTTACTAAAAGTACCGTCAACTGTTATTACAGCAGTATCCTTGGCTATTTGCGGTGTAGCTTTTGTTATACTGATCATTAAATTGATCAGTGCAGTCTTCAGCTATAAGAATAACGGCTTGTCTGCAAGCATTGATAAGATAACTGTTTATAATGGTGGATTCACCAGAAACGTAACTGTATTTAAGCCTAAAAATCTTATTGCAACGGAGAACGTTGCCACCCCGATGCAAAAGAAGGCAGGCATTACAAGTCTGGTCATGCACCTCAAAACAAATTCATTGTCAAACGAGGTCAAGGTCAATATCCAGAGTGATGTGATCACTCAAGACGTTGAGAAGCTATTGACGCTGTAAACCTATAATAAGTATAATAAAAAATCTCCCCATAGCACACGCCGTGGGGAGATTTGGTATATATAAGAAATTTTCGCTTAATTTTTATACTTGATTTAACTTTTGCATAGATATCAAAATCATCCGCGAAACGGATATATTCACTCGTTAGTGGGATTTCGTTGAAAAAGATATTTTTGCTGTTTTTGCGCATGAATTCGAACTCCTGCATATTTTTAATGAAATATTTTCCTCGCAGAAAATATGAAATAATCCTAACGGATTATGAAATATTTTTGCTAGTGCAAAAATGTGAAATAAAATTCGCCTCTTAACATTTGCGAAGCAAATATTTCATACGCGTAGCGTATTTCATAGCGAAGCTATTTCACTCGCCACAAGGCGAATTTCATTGAAAAACCGACTTGTCGAAACAAGTCGGTTTTTCTGGCGGAGAAGGAGGGATTTGAACCCTCGAAACGCTATTAACGTTTACACGATTTCCAGTCGTGCGCCTTAGGCCACTCAGCCACTTCTCCAAACTATATAAATTGCTGTGTGATCAACTCACGGGTAATATTATAGCACAGAATTTATTTTTTGTCAATTGGTAAATTACAAATATTTTATATTTTTTTCATTTTTCATTCGTCACCGTTTGTCAAATAATTTTACCATCTATCGACAGATGCGTTTTGCTTTTGGTTGTATAATTAAGTAAAAAACACTTTGGAGGAAATATGGAATTTCGCAAAAGATTATACGGCTACGATGTAAATCAGGTAAACGAATCTGTTGATTCGCTCAAGCAGGAATACGAAAAGGATCTTGCACTAAAGCAGGCAAGGCTCGACGAGCTCACAAACGAAAACAGGCTCCTGATAGCAAAGATCGAGGAGTTAAATGCTCAGCTGTTACAATATCGTGATAACGTGCAATCAGTTGCGCTTGCATTGATAAGTGCGCAGGAAACAGCAAAGCAAACCATTGAGGACGCTCAAAAGAAGAAGCGTGAGGAGATAGACAGGCTTTCAACCGATGTAAAAAAATGGGAGGCGCGGGGCGAGCAGGTCAGAGCAGAGCTTATAGAATTTGAGGAAGCTATACTTGATATTATGGAGAAATATCAAAGCGAGGTCAATTATCTTGCATCAAAGGACGTCAAAAGAAAATATTTTTCAGATCATGCTCCCTCAAAAAGCGAAAAGACTGCATAGATATGTATGAGTAACCATCACACGATTTGCGTATAATATATAAGCAAATTGCGTCAAAATATTAACGAAGTGTAAAACTTTGGTTTTTTTCAGGATCTTTTCAGTTTGCTTTCACAAATAGGTCTTGACAATTTTTGATATTGCGGTTATACTATACATTATGGAATATTATCGCCCTTTAAGGCGAATTATGTAAAAACAGAGGAATAAAAATATGGCAGTTAAAAAAAGAAGAAGAAAAAAAGGTATAAACTATACGGTACTTGTTGTGCTGACTATCATATTTTCAACTCTTGTGGGTGCGGTTGCCTGGGGTGTGGATTTCTATCGTGAGATAAAGAATCCTACCTGGCAGGTATCAACGCCTTCACCCACCATCACTCCGTCAAACACACCAAACGGCACTCCTTCGGGCTCCGTTACACCGTCGGCTACTCCCGATGGTCCTCAGCCCACGCAGGATCCCAATATGGATGAGCTTGTATTCGGTAAGGATGTACTCAATATTCTCGTAATGGGTTATGATGGTTGTGATTACAGAGAGAATCAAGGCCTTACCGTATTCAGAACAGACGTTATGATGTTGTGTACGATATATTTCAACGAGGGTCGCGTTGTTGTAACTTCCGTCCCCAGAGATTCATACGTGCCGATCGCTCCGAATTTTACAAAGAAGGACAAAATAAATTCCGCATATGCACATGCTATGGCAGGAGGCAGGGATCCCAATGCTGCAGCTTGTGCTACAGTCAGCAGACTTTTCGGTAACGTACCTGTTGATTATTTTGTTTCTATTGATATTGATGTATTCATTAAAGTTATAGATGCCCTCGGCGGTATTGAATGTGACGTTGAGGTTGACGTTGTGCATGACGGTATAACGGAAGTCCATAAGGGTAAGCAATTATTGGATGGATGGAAGGCATACAGATACGTAACATACAGAAGCACTGCAAACGGTGATATCGACAGAGTTGCAAGGCAGCAAAGATTCTTATTAACTGCTTTCTCTCAGTTAAAATCGCTCAATAAGCTTGTAAAGCTTCCCGAGGTTTATTCCATAGTTATGGATATGATGTCAACAAACCTTTCCTACGCCCAGATATTGAGCCTTGTTGACTTTGCTATGAATAAGCTTAACACCTCACAGATCGAAACCATCACTTTCCCCGGTTCCTTCCTCACTAAGGATGGTGTATCGTATTGGGGAATAAACCAGAGAGAAAGAGTGCTTCTCATTCACAGATTGTTCCACATCACTATCAAGCCGGATGAGCAGGACTGATATGGTAGTAGATTTGTTGCAAGGGGAGAGGATCGACGATCTTCAGTTCAAGGATCTAAAGCTGATCCAGAACCCCGAATATTTCAGCTTTGGTGCGGATGCCGTGCTTTTGGCAAGGTTCAGTTCCCCAAAGGATAACGATACCATTATCGACCTCGGTAGCGGCACGGGCATAATCCCCGTAATGGTTTCGGGCATTTCTGCTTCAAAAAGGATAGTCGGCGTTGAAATACAGGATTGCATGTGCGATATGTTTTTCAGAAGTGTCCGACTCAACTCTCTTGAGGACAGGATCACCGTAATGAATGCCGACATCAAGGATATAAAAACGATCCTTCCCGAAGCCTCGTTTTCACTTGTAATATCAAATCCGCCGTACATAAAATCCGGTAACGGAATAGTAAACGACCATTCTCAAAAAGCCATATCCCGTCATGAGGTAATGTGCACACTGGACGATGTTTGCGCGGCGGCGGGGTATCTGCTTTCATCAAAGGGTAGATTCTCAATGGTGCATAAGCCCGAAAGAATAGCTGAATGCTTTGATTCAATGCGAAAATATGGCATTGAGCCAAAACGAGTGCAAATAATATATCCCAAGGCAGATAAATACCCAAGTGCAATGCTCATAGAGGGGCAAAAGGGGGCAAAGCCGGGGTTAAAATTCTTAAAGCCCATAATCATAATGGACCAAAACGGTGAATACACCGCAAGCGTTCAAAGAATATACTCAGACGAGGGAGAGGATATTTTCAAATGACAGTATTAAATATTACAAGCGTGTCGAATCCCTCAGTCAAGGAGGTCTGCGAATTCAAGCAGAAAAAAATGCGTGACGAAAGCGGCAAATTTCTCATTGAGGGCGCAAAAATGCTCAGAGAGGCTCTTTATTCGGGCGTTGAAGTTGATTCTGTCTTTGCAACGGAAGCCGCATACGCCCAAGATAGATCTCTGATTGATTCAATGAGCATTCAAAAGCTTTACTTAGTGACGGATAACGTTTTGTCAAAGCTCAGCGAATGGAAAACACCGCAGGGCATCGTTGCGCTGGTAAATAAACCCAAATGGAACATAGATGAGTTTTTCAAAAGGGACAAGCTTTTTTCGCTTGTGCTTGACGGTGTTTCTGACCCGGGAAATATTGGCACCATCATCCGTACAAGTGAGGCTGCGGGTATAGATTGCATATTTACAACGCAGGGAACCGCGGATTGTTACCAATCCAAGGCATTAAGAGCGTCAATGGGCTCAATTTTTCGAATTCCGGTATTTGAAAATTTCGAAAAGTGTGGTATAATATATAGGTTAGCATCAAACGGAATAAAAACGTTGACCACCTCACTCAATGGAGAGGATGTAAAGAGCTTTTCCGTTGATTTCAAAAAGCTTGCGGTCGTGCTCGGTAATGAGGGCTCGGGCGTAAGTCAAGAGTTTATTTCAAACGCCGATGCACTTGTGCGCTTGCCAATGGAAGGCAAGGTCGAGTCACTCAACGTGGCTGTGTGTGCAGGCATCATAATGTATATGCTGAAGATCAGTAATTGATTTTATTTGTATATTAAAATATTATATTTTTGTGGAGGATCGTTGTGAGTAAGAATTTTAAGATCAAAGACAACAAAAAGACAAAACAGAAAAAATTTGAGGCTTCCAATATCAAGATTGGAACGGCAATAGTAAGTGCTTTCGTAGTGCTTGTATTGATTTGTGGCTTGGCAGTATCCGGCTTGGGTGAATGGGTTGACAATAACTATAACAAGCCTGCTGCAACTCCTACACCTGTAGTCGATAACACTGTTATTGAATTTGGTGATGAGAACCTTGAAAAGTTCATTAAGGATAAGCTCAAGGTCAAGGAAGATCACGTTACGGTAAATCACGTTAAATCCATTACAAACGGATTACATATCAACACTCTTACAGAGATCAAATCCTTTAAGGGTCTTGAAATGTTCCCCAGCATGACAGCTTTCTCAGTAAGCGATGCAAAGATTTTGGATTTTTCTGCTCTTGCAGATGCTAAGCTTCTTACTAATATCAATCTTTACGATTGCGATATTTCAGAGGCTACGTCACAGAAGGAGAATAAGTATCTCACAGACATTTACATTGAGGGTACTTTGCCCAATGCAACTCTTTTCTCAACTTTCAGCACTGTTAAGTTCGTCGAAACTCGTAAGGTGGGTATAAAGGACCTTTCTGGCTTTGGCGGTATGCCCGGCTTGACAAATCTTGACCTCTTTGACGAGGATGAGTTGGAAAGCTTTGAAGGCATTGCAGCTATTGAAAAGCTTTCAACAGTTGCACTCGGCGGATCAAAGATCAAGGGCTTTGGTGGAGTAAAGAATGCAAAGGCGCTTACTTCCATAACAGCTGATGATACTGAGATCAAGAGCGTAGCGGCACTTAAGGATTGTGCTACACTCAAGCTTCTCCATATTACAAACAGTAAGCTTGATAATCCTTCCGATATTGGTAAGATCAAGACTCTTACAGAGCTCAATATCGAAAAGCTTAACGAGGGTAAGGTTGATACGTCATTTATCGACGATCTTTCTGATCTCGAAGTTGTTAGTGTAAACGGCATCAGTATGTCATCATTGTCAGTGCTTAAAAACAAGCCCAACCTCAAGCTTGTATATGCGGCTGATTGCGGTCTTACAAATATCAATGGTATCAGGGATGCAGTAAATCTTGAAACTCTCGATATTTCAAATAATAATATTTCACTTACAACAGCTCTTAATAAACTCAGCAAGCTCAAGTATCTTGATATTTCTGATAACAACATAAGAAATCTCAATGATATAAAGGATATCATCACATTGATGTACCTTGACGTTTCCGGTAACAAAGATATCACAAAGCTCAACAATCTTGACTCAATGTGGTTGCTTGAGGAGCTTTATGCAAACGATTGCTCCATCAATTCAATTGACATTGGTGAGTGCACGTCCCTTATGACACTTTCGTTAAAGGGTAACAAGATCTCATACGTTGAGGATATTGCAAGACTTGGCGCACTTACAACAATTAATATTGCTGACAATGAAGTAACAGAGCTTCCTTCTTTTGAATCTCTCTCATCGTTGTCATCGTTGTACGCTTCAGGTAACAATATCTCCGATATTTCTGCCCTTGAAAAGGCTACAACACTTACTGCTCTTGATCTCAATAACAATAAGATCACAGATGGCAGCAAGCTCAAGTATCTTGTAAAGCTCACAAAGCTTGACATAGGATCAAACTCCATCAAGGATATCTCTTTCGTGTCTTCTCTCACAAAGCTTACAACTTTTAATGCAGAGAACAACGGCATAAGCAATATTGATAAGCTCTCAACTATCACTTCACTTCAGAACGTTGATCTTTCAGACAATGAGCTTGAAAGCATCAAGGCATTGGAAAAGCTTACAAAGATGGAATCTCTTGACGTTGCAAGCAACAAGATTGCAGACATTACTCCTCTTTTGAACAAAACATACCTTAAGAAGCTTGACCTTACAAGCAATATGGTTACAGAGGTTGCTACCTTGTCATCTTGCACAGCACTTAAGGAGCTCAAGATGAAGAACAACCAGGTTACAAATTTCGAGCCCTTAAAGAATCTTTCACTTACAGTTAAGGAGATCGACGGTCAGACTTCTGACAACGAATGATCTTAAAAGTAAAAATTATCCCTGCACAGCTTTAGGTTGTGCAGGGATTTTTTATATACAAAAAAACTCGGGAGCAAGCGTTTGACCTGCTCCCGAATAATAATATTATTTGTTATCCGACGTATTATCATCGTCAGCCTTTGGTGGTGTATTTGTGCGTCTGCCTCGTACGATTCCGTCCGCCGGGGCTTTTCCTTTTGCTTTGACCTTTGCAGGAGGAGTGGTTAAAAATGCAATTATAATAAAGAACGCAATCACTCCAAGAAAAACGGCAAAACCTGTCTTTGTGGATATAAAATCCACACCGTACCCAAGCAGAGGCATTACAAACAATTGCTTACCCACAATGGCAGAGATCTCAAACGGCACAAGCTTGCCATCCGAGGCGCTATCTCCGTATGAAAGCTCTGCTTCGTCAATATAGAACAGACCGTTGGCAAGATCTATCTGCTGTATCGTCCCGATGGCGGAACCGGAATCTTCTCCAAGCAGGTAAATAACTTTATCACCCTGCACAAGATCTTCCGGTATGACCTCACTCACGTAAACAAGTGTCCCGTTTGAATATGAGTATGGGATGATACCAAAATGGCTTATTGACGACACTAAGAATAGTGATATCACAGCTAACAATACGGCGATAACAGAAAAAATGTTTAGAAACTTTTTCATATATTTATTCCGCAGTTATATTTGTTTATTATGGCAATATTAAACGCCACGCAAAATATTATAGCATATAATGACTTATTTTGCAACAGTAGTTTGAAAACAAAATATGAATTTTACGTAAAATTTGGTTAAAGTTTTGAATAATCCAGAAAAAACGGAAATATTATCAAAAATAACGCTTGAATAAATCGCGTTTTTATAGTATAATTTACATACAAATAATTGGTCAAAGGAGTAATATTATGAATTTAGTATTGTTAGGCGCACCCGGCGCAGGTAAAGGTACACAGGGCAATCTTCTTGTTGAAACGTACGGCTTAAAGAAGATCTCCACAGGTGATATTTTCAGAGAGATCCTTAAGGATCCTTCAAACCCCTTGTACGATGACGTTAAGGTAATCAAGGAGGGTAAGCTCGTTACAGATGAAACTGTAAATAACGTTGTTCGTTATGCTGTTGAAACAAGTGAGAACAAGAACTTTATTTTTGACGGCTATCCCAGAACACTTGCTCAGGCTGAGGCGCTTGACAAGATCCTTGAGGATAACGGCCTTAAGATCGATAACGTTGTTGAGCTCAGCGTTACAAAGGACGTTTTGATGTATAGACTTTTGGGCAGACGTACTTGCCGTAACTGCAAGGGAATTTTCCATATCTCATTGGGCTACGAAAAGTGCCCCGATTGCGGTGGCGAGCTCTACACAAGAGATGACGATAACGAACAGACAGTAGAAGCAAGATTCGTTGAGTACAACACAAAAACATTCCCCCTCATCGAATACTACAACAATAAGGACGTTAACTACGTTAAGTACGTTGTTGAATCTAACGATATGACACCTGCAATGATCAATAACGTGATCGAACCCAAGCTTGTAAAGTAAGGATCATAAATGAGAATATACGCTATATCCGACCTACATCTGCCGGGCGGTGACGATAAGCCGATGGATGTGTTCGGTAAGCATTGGCAGGGCCATTATGAGCAGATAAAGCAATTTTGGCGCGAAAATATCACAGAGAATGACCACGTGCTCCATTGCGGAGATTTTTGTTGGGCAATGCATCTTCAAAACGCTATACCCGAGCTTAACGAATTTGCGCAGCTTCCCGGCAAAAAATACCTTATCAGAGGCAATCACGACCTTTGGTGGTCGTCTTTGGCAAAAATGAGACCCGTTGTGGACGAAAGTATAACCTTTATCCAGAATAGCTCCGTAGTCATCAATGATGATGAAAAACAGCATTCCGTCATAGTCTGTGGCACAAGGGGCTGGAGCGTGCCGGGCAGTAGTGATTATACCCAGCACGACGAAAAAATATATGCCCGTGAGGTGAACCGCCTTAAGCTTTCCCTTGACAGCGTCAAGACCATCCTTAAGGATTGTAAATACGATTCCCGCGAGCTGATAGTAATGCTTCATTATCCGCCTATACCGATGTATGGCGCAGCATTTGAAAACGATACCGATATGAACCGCACTTTGAGGGAATACGGTGTCAATAAAGTCGTTTTCGGTCATATCCACAGACCACAGCAAGTTAACAGCATTAAGTTTGAGCGAGATAATATAAAGTATTATCTTACTTCTTGCGATATGGTCCAAAATTACCCCGTAACTATATACTGAATCAAAGCGTATGGTTATTAGCGTGAGCCCCATAACGAAGTTTTAACAAAAAGCACTTATGATAACGAATAAATCGTTTGTCATAAGTGCTTTTGCGTTGCTTTAGACAATTTTCTCCAGATAGTAATGAATTGACGCTTTGCGTCATGAATTGAAGCCTGACGACTTCATGATTTGAAAACTTTGTTTTCATGAATTGAATTGCTATGCTTAATCATGCCGAAGGCAATTTTATCACGGCGCAAGCCAATTCATGCCATTTAGGGCAATTCATTATGGGCACGCTCGAATAACTTATGTTAATCCTTCGTTATCGCGCGTGCCCATTTCCATACGCTTTATTTTTTTGCCAACGCAGAGAGTAATCCATCCAATCCACCGACAGAGTTATTACCTATCAATCCCTTTACCATATCAACCATTCCGCCGAGTGATGTATTGCTTTCTCCTTGCTGAGATAGAATACTGCTTAAACGCTTTATATCGCCCGTAGCATTCATCATTTTGCTCACCTTATCAATGCTCGAAAGCGTATTTATTATGCTTTCAAGCCCGTTTGATGCACTTTTGGGCTTAAAGCTTGACTTCACACCGTTCATAAGACCAATTATCATATCTATGCTGTTTCTTTTATTCATTGGAATATATTTCTTCATAGTTGAATAAAAATCACCCGTTGGGTTGTTGTTTGCGTTTGCTTCGATTGAATCCGTAACCTCCCGCGTTTTAAGTGCAAACTCACCCAGCGCCGCGATCTTCAAAAGCATTTGTCTTGCGGCAGGGGAGAAGTAGGGTGCTGCGTCCCTTGCCATATCGGGAAGCTCGGGATTGCTTGCAAGCATTGCACTTATTTCATTAAGCTTTTTTGTTGGATTAATGCTCTGTATGTTAAGCTCGTTCGTGTTCATAATAATACCTCGTTTTTGGCTTTAATTCATTGTATGAAAGATATCAAAAAGTGTCACAAGTTTTTTATATCCGAATACAATGAGGTAAAAGCAATTTCGGAGGTATTTATGAAGGATTTAAATTCGATCATCGACAGCCTAAAAGGTTCATCCTCAAACGAACAGCTCGACAAGGTGGCAAAAATGATAAATAGCGGCGAAGCCGGTATCACTCCCAAGCAGGCAGCCGCAATGGCAACAAAAATAATGCCAATGCTCAATAAAACTCAGCAGGAAAGGTTAAAGCTTCTTCTCAGAAAATTAAAGTAATATACTGTTGAAATATTCTCTCAAATGTGCTATAATATATTAAATAATGCGATTTATAGCGGAGGGAATATGCCAACTTATAACAATAACGTAAAGAACAAGCTTTTGGTAATGTATTTTATTCGTGCGCTCAACACACCCTTGCTCGGTTACCAGCTTGAAGATTATTTTGTAGAAAACGTATTGATAGAGATAGTTGAGCTTCACACTATACTTGACGAGCTTAACGAGCTTGATTTCGTTAAAAAGACTATTGCGTTTGACAGAACGTATTACACAGTCACCCCCAAGGGCATAGAAGCACTCGAAAGCTTGCAGAGTGGACTTACAGAAACCTCACGCGCCCTCATCAACGATTATTCCGTTGCAAACAGGGATAGAATTATTAACGAGAACAACGTGCTTTCGTCATGCAAGCAGTCCGTTGACGGTACTTACGATCTCACGCTCACCTTGCTTGATAACGCCAAGCCGATCCTTGAATTGAAGCTTGACATTGCGGATGAGGAGTTTGCGGTAAAGGCAGCTAAAAATTGGGCACAATGCTCAAACGACGTTTACGCCGCAATAGTAAATCTTCTTTTGAATGACTAAAATCACGGTATGTATTCTTCGATGGATGTTAAGGATCATGCAGAGGTAACACAAAGAAAGTATTATACAGATCAAAATTTATCAAACCAAACAACAACCCCCGACAGACCTCTAAAATCTGTCGGGGTTAATTACTAATTACTTCTTTCTCAATAAGAATATCCAACCCTTGCGTGGGCTAAAAGGCACATATCCATCAACGTCAAAGCTTGCTTCCTCCTGCACGCCCTCAATAGCGGGAGCGTAGAATTCGCATTCTCCAGTAATTCCCAGAGCCTCTTTGTTAAGGAATATCCTGAATTCTTTGTCATAACCAAACCACGAAGCAACGCATATCATAGTATCACCGTTTGGCTTAACGTAAGCGGTTGCCTTTATCTGCTCGTTTTCTGTTGATACGGGGCAATCAGGATGCCAATATCCAAGCATCTTTGCTTCGGTAATGCCAAATTCATTCCATACCTTCCATATCGGGTAGCTCACACCGCCCTGGGACCAGCCGCAGCGCGCTGTCATTCCGTAGAGCATACCTCTGTATGGGTTACCACCCTTTTCAAGCATTTCTCCCATAAGGCCAAACGGGATACCGCACATTTCCGTCAAGAAATTATCCGGCGAGCTGTTTTCGCAGTCGAATCCCTCGCCATTCCATAAGCTGTCAGCATAGGGGAAATGCTCAAGATAAATGCTTGACGAAACTCCCATTCCGTAGTGCGGAGCGTGCTCGTTGCCGTTGTGGATGTCAATATTGCATCCGTCCTTTGCGTTGTCGAGAGTTCTTCTCATGCGGCGCATTGTGTGTCTGTCGTAGCCCATGCCGTCAAGGTAAAGTCCGTCAATGCCAACGTTTCTTATCAGCCAATCCAGACCCTTTATGTAATAATTGTGCCAACGCGACTTGTTCTGCGTGCCTATAGCGCAATCGTATTCACCGTCCTGCAAATATTGGTGCCATGCGGGAGCACATCCCTCAACAAGATGCTCCACAAGCCACGGTCCGCCTGCCTTATTCGAGCGCTGTTTCTTGGTAGCCTCAAAGAAATCCGCAATATTCATTTTGCCCGTTCTGTATATCTCATCTCCAAGACTTCTGAGTGCCCATATTTCCGCTGTATAATTTGAAAGCTCGCGCACCGTGTAATAAATTTTGTAGCGCAGTCCCATATTGTGAGCCTTTGTGACTTCTTCCTTGAGCTTGGGCGCCACAACAAACGGATAATTGATATTCTCGTTCAGCGGTCCGCCCTGATGGAGTATTACTATTGACGTGCCGTATTTAACTGCGTTGTCAAGATTCGGTATCGGCTCGTTGCTGTTCCAACTGTTCTTGTGGTAATAATGCTCGGTCCAATGCGTTTTGTAATCAATGGGGTGGAAAGGCGTTACTATCATATGGAAGTGGAGTATTTCGCTCTGTCCCTCCTCAAGCACCAATTCGCCCGTAACGGCATCAAACTCGGTAATGCCCTTATTCTGATCGCGATGCAGCTTCATTTTACCCTTGCCGTCATTGTACCAAAGCTTCGGGTGCGGATATGCACCCCTCCAATGCTCGTATTCCTGCATGGGCTTTATCTGTACGCCTGCCCTTGTGCCGCCAAACCAAACGGAGTTTCCGTCGCCCTCATTCCAGTTGTATTCAACGTATGACGGAATATCTCCGCCCTCTCTGCACATGCCCATCATGTATCTTGCGGCAATGTTTGACATTGTAACGTTAAGATCAAACGAATACTTATCGGTTTTGAGTGCTTTAATGTTGATCATGCAGTCAATATGACCGTCAGCCTCATAAGTAACGTGGGATTCAAGCTCAAGATCGCCCGCCTTTGCGCGAGACATCACAGATCCCTGCTGAGTGCCGTCCTGAACCCATTTCGATTCAAGCGTACAAACGCTCTTTTTTACTTTATTTTGTGTAATATCAAGTGTGATGGGCTTTGTAAGTATGTTCAAAGGCTCAACACCGTCATTAAGCTCACAGCAATCGTCGTAAAAGCTTGTTATCTGGCAGGGAAGACCAAGCTCACCCACCGCAAATCTCCTTCCGAGAATACTAACGGTATTATCTTCATCACTGTATTCAACCGGTATGTATGGCTTCAACACCTCGTTTGATATTCCGTGATCGGAGTTCAACCAGAAAAGTCTTGACAATCTCCAAAGGTCGCAGTCGCCGTTGTCGGGGAGGATCTCGTCGTTAATATCAAGGTGGATATTAACACTGCTTGTGTATTCAACATTGCTTGCGCTCACCCTTGCGACGATATCAAGGCTCTCTCCCTCAAATTCCTCAAGCTTAACGCCGCACCACATGGGCTGAATACTGCCCTTATTAACGTTTGGATGAAGCACCATGGGCTTACCGTAAGTGTCAACACCGTCGGTATTAAAGCAGATCACCTTATCGATGGGGAATTCGTTGCCGATTTTGTCAAAAAAACGAACCTTTAAGTCGCAAAGATCCTCTTTTGCTATAACAACGACCTGGAAAACGTAATGCTCATTCTTGCAAGCAACGTCATTCAAGCACAAAAGCTCACGTCTTTCAAGCCACATTGTGGGAAGTTCAAACTTCATTCTTACGCTGTTCAAGCGTGATTCCGCAAGCACCTTAAACGGCTCATCACCCTCAATAAATTTTTCTGCTTCACAGCTGTTCATGGGAATCTCCATGGGATAAAAGCTGTCAAAGGCAACTCTTGCTTCGTAAGCAACTGCGTTTGCCTGTTTGACGTCTGCAGACCCAATGCCCTCAAGCCAACTTGCGTCGGGTGACATTTGATCGGGCTTCATATAGTCAACTATCGGGAAATACCAATCTCCGGGCATGGTATACGGCATATAATATATCTCATACTCGCCATCGATTGGCGCTTCAAATAGTATAACACCCTCAAATCTATCGCATTTTTCAATGAAAATATTGTTTACAAAATTGAGACCTGCGCCGTTTTCTCTTTCGCCGTAAGCAATTTTAATACCAATGCTTTGGGGATCAAGGTCGCGCCTTCTCCACGGAATGGTTACTTTAACGTATTCTCCTGCGGGCGCATCAACGATAATTCTGTGATTACCTAATCTGCTTTTCATATCCCACTTTTGATCTGCTACTCTGTATATCAATTCGCTCATAAAGACTCCTTCTAAGCTAATTTTATACGTATATGATATCACAAGCAAAACCAAATGTCAAGCAGAGGCTGTTATTACATTGAAATAATTTATTAATAAAACATTTACAACTACAACCACAAAAGCTTAGGGACGACCATTGGTCGTCCGCCTCACAAACCGCACACAATGCCTTCTCCGGTGAGAGAACAATGTTGCAAGCGACGAAAAAAGCCTTCTCCGGTGAGAGAACAATGTCGCAAGCAACCACCGAGTTTTGCGAAGCAAAACATCGAGTGTCGCGCGTAGCGTGACGGATGAGGTGTAAATGATTCATAATGCAATACGTGAATCGCCCCTACGAATTCTGCACATTCATCCAACAAAACGTCATTTATATCGTAGGGACCGGCGTCCTCGACGGTCCAAAGCCTTCTCCGGTGGGAGAACAATGTCGCAAGCAACGGAGAAAAAAGCCTTCTCCAGTGGGAGAAGGTGTCGCGCGTAGCGTGACGGATGAGGTGTAAATCACACACCCGATGCGGTCGATTCGTGAATCGCCCCTACGGGTTCTGCACATTCATCTGACAAAACGTCATTTATATCGTAGGGACCGGCGTCCTCGACGGTCCAAAGCCTTCCTCCCGGAGGAAGGGGGACCACGGAGTGGTGGAAGGAGATTACCCCTCAGTCAGCCTTATCTGCTGACAGCTCCCCTGACAAGTGGAGCCTAGCGTGTGGTGCGTTTTGCGGGGCTTCGCGTTCTCGACGATCCATGTACCCTCACACCTCGTAGGGGAGGGGCTTGCTCCTCCCGCATTCTTTACCTAAAATCATGGTCAACAAAGCCTTCTCCGGTGAGAGAACAATGTCGCAAGCAACGGAACAAAGCCTTCTCCAGTGGGAGAAGGTGTCGCGCGTAGCGTGACGGATGAGGTGTAAATTACGCACCCGATGCGGTCGATTCGTGAGTCGCCCCTACGAATTCTGCACATTCATCCGACAAAACGTCATTAATCTCGTAGGGGCCGACGTCCCATTTCACTAACCCACCCCCACCCCTACAAAGCCTTCTCCAGCGGGAGAAGGTGTCGCGCGTAGCGTGACGGATGAGGTGTAAATCTTTCAAAATCTAATTCGTGAATCGCCCCTACGATTTTTGCACATTCATCCGACAAAACGTCATTAACCTTGTAGGGACCGGCGTCCTCGACGGTCCGTTATTTATATAATATATCCGAAATTATTATACGGACGACCAATGGTCACCCCTACGAATTCTGCACATTCATCCAACAAAACGTCATTAACCTCGTAGGGACCGGCGTCCAGGCATTCATCGAAAAACACAAGGCGTTTTACGACGTCGTCAAGATGTGCCGCAACGTTTATAAAGAGGATTGATAAAGCTCGCCCCGTTCAACAGGGGCGAGCTATTGTTTACCTTACGTAGGGGATATCCCTATTGTCCGAATTCAAGTCAAATATACTATGATATTTCTTCAGCGCATATGCCATTACCAGCATTCCGACAACGGCACACCTCCGGTTAAATACCCAAAGTCTGACTTCAATACCATCCACCACCGTGTATGTGGTAGGCAATATCATCAAAGCAGTTAATTTCTCCAGTGTTTCCACTGCATTTTCGCCAAAATTGATCCTTGCCCACTCGTCGTCAAACGTGAATCCGTCTTTCTTACGATAAAGAGCGTGTAATATTTTGACTGCGTCTTTATCAGCCAGTGCTTCAAATATCCCTTTGTAGTCGCCCCACTCGTCAAACACCTGTCCGTATCCGTCCTTTGATTCTTCAAATATCGATACGAATGCGCACTCCTCATGATTTGAGCCCAAAGCAAAGCCTTCATTATATTCGTTGCACAATGAGCCTGTTACATGATCGACGTTATGAGATTCCACGTAATTATCTATGTTTATCGCGCCTCCAATTCCGAAATAGGATATCAGCTCCGCAGTATAAGCCAGCTTTCGTGTGGTATGTACCCGAGATGCTTTGCCTTCCTGAGAATTATAGAATCCCTGCATGGAATTTGCCACGCTGACATGGTCCATTACCATTCTTTCTGCAAGCAGATCCAACGACACACAAAAAACATCCGCTATTCTGCACAACATTTCTACGTCGGGGATATTCTCACCTCTCTCCCATTTCGATACCGTCTGCGGACTCACCGACAGCATACCTGCCAGCTCCTCTTGTGTAAAACCTCTTGCGCTTCGGTACTCACGTATTTTCTTACCTATGCTCATGATCTACTCCTCCTTAAACACATGCCAACTCATGGGTATTCCGACGTAATTTCTACCCGACCATTTCGTCGTCGGTATGCATATATATGCCAACGTAAGAATTGCAGGTATAAGGTGGCTCGCCCAAGTATTGAATATTTCAGTTTCATCGTTGCCAATATTTGCCACTTTAACGCTGCACAGCCCCTGTTTTACTCCGAGATGAAGTAGCTCCTCCACCTTACCGACGCATACCCCCGCCGACTTTGCCAGATGCTTTGCGGTATAATTGGGTGAGAAATCCGCATCCATCATGCACACCAAGCACTTGATCATATCCTCATCCGAAAGCAATGCAAGTAATTCGGATATCTGTTTTCTTCTGTGGTCAGTCAGATATTTGAAATTATTTTCCGCCGGCAGCTGCGACACGGATATATTCGCTTCATCCCCGTTAAACATCAAAAGACAAACGTCATTACCTTGAAAGCAGGTTATACCGTTGTCCCCACCCGTGACTCTGTTTGGAGGTATGGGGTAGTTTGATGGCGCGCCAAGATCCCATTGTTTACAGTACTTGCTCGCCACTCCGTTTATCAGCTCGTATTCCGCTTCAAACACCTTTTCTACCGAATCCACCACGTTAAGCTCTCCGAGGAGTGTTTTGGCAATGCCCGGTCTTTCCTCATCATTCTCCGTAAAGAAAAACTCGGGCGAAACTCCAAAATATTCTGCCAGCATAACAAGCGCATCAAATCCGGGCTCACTTTCTCCTGTTTCCCATTTTGAATACGTTTTGTCGGATATTGCCAGCTCGTTTGCCAATTCTGCCTGAGTCTTACCCGCCACACTGCGAAGCTCAGCCAATCGTTTTGTAAAGAATTCACTTCTGTATTTCGTTTCTTTCATACTGTTACATCCTTTCGAGGTTATTCAGTCGCGCCACTGTGTCACCATTATACACTAACTAATACAGAGAGTCAATGACTGTTTTTGCCAGTAATTCTCATAATGTGATACTTCGCGTCGTAAATTCCACTATACATATCAACCGCAAACAACAATTCAGTATGGGTCGGCGCCCTCGGCGTCCCGTTTTACTTAACCGCACCCCGTAGGGACGACCATTGGTCGTCCGCCTCACTAACCGCACGTCCAAAGCCTTCTCCTGTGGGAGAACAAGGTCGCAAGCGACCACCGAGTTTTGCGAAGCAAAACGTCGAGTGTCAGCCGAAGGCTGACGGATGAGGTGTAAAAACTTCATAGTCCAATTCCCGAACCATCCCTACAAATTCTGCACATTCGTCTGACAAAACGTCATTAACCTTGTAGGGACTTCGCGTCCTCGACGGTCCAAAGCCTTCCTCCGATGAGGATAAAGGAGCCGGCGTTGATTTAAACATAAATTAATTCTATTGTTATGCACTACCCCTCAGTCAGCCTTATCCGCTGACAGCTCTCCTGACAAGTGGAGCCGAGTGTGTGGTGCGTTTTGCGGGGCTTCGCGTTCTCGACTGTCCAAAGCCTTCTCTAGTGGGAGAACAATGTCGCAAGCGACGGAGAAAAAAGCCTTCTCCAGTGGGAGAAGGTGTCGCGCGTAGCGAGACGGATGAGGTGTAAATCACACACCAAATGCGGTCAATTCATGAATCGCCCCTACGAATTCTGCACATTCGTCCGACAAAACGGTATTAACTTTGTAGGGACCAGCGTCCTCGACGGTCCAAAGCCTTCTCCGGAGGGAGAACAATGTCGCAAGCGACGAAAAAAGCCTTCTCCAGTGGGAGAACAAGGTCGCAAGCGACCACCGAGTTTTGCGAAGCAAAACGTCGAGTGTCAGCCGAAGGCTGACGGATGAGGTGTAAATCACGCACCCGATGCGGTCAATTCGTGAATCGCCCCTACGGATTCTGTACATTCATCCAACAAAACGACATTGATTTTGTAGGGACCGGCGTCCTCGACGGTCCGTTTCGCTTAACCTATTTCCGCCGCAAACGGCGAGAGCAAGCCCCCGCCCTATGTTACGCACCTACACCCTCGGCTCCCTTGCCTAAATGGGAACAACGGATACCGGTGGTATCCGTGGGATTTCGCGTAGCGAAAGACTGAGGGATTGTAAACAGCGCAATACAATCTTATTTGAATTGCA